>JAFYQC010000193.1 GCA_017547265.1 Kiritimatiellia bacterium
CGAACAGCGACTCCGCCGACTTGTTAGCGACTTTCTTGGTAGCCATTTCCGAAATTCCTTTCAATTAGTCCTTGCGGGGGTCGATGTACTTCGCGGCGCCTTCGAACTGGCCGTAGTGGCCCTTCGCCTTCTCCCACGCCTCGTTCGGCGTGAGACCCTTCTTGATAAAGTCGGTCATTTTGCCGAGGCTGACGAACTCGTAGCCGATCACCTCGCCGTCCTTGTTGAGCGCCATGCGCGTGCAGTAGCCCTCGGTCATCTCGAGGTAGCGGGGGCCTTTTGCCTTAGTCGCGTACATCGTGCCGACCATCGAGCGAAGACCCTTGCCGAGGTCCTCAAGGCCGGCGCCGATCACGAGACCGCCCTCGGAGAACGCGCTCTGCGTGCGGCCGTAGACGATCTGGAGGAAAAGCTCGCGCATCGCGGTGTTGATCGCGTCGCAGACGAGGTCGGTGTTGAGCGCCTCGAGAATCGTCTTGCCGACGAGGATCTCCGAGGCCATCGCGGCGGAGTGCGTCATGCCCGAGCAGCCGATCGTCTCGACGAGGGCTTCCTCGATCACGCCGTTCTTGACGTTCAGCGAGAGCTTGCAGGCTCCCTGCTGAGGCGCACACCAGCCCACGCCGTGCGTGTAGCCGCTGATGTCCTTTATCTGCTTTGCCTGCACCCACTTCCCCTCTTCGGGAATCGGCGCGGGACCGTGGTTGCACCCCTTCATGAGCGGGCACTGATGCTCAACTTCAGTCGAGTAGACCATGTTTGTCTCCTTGTGTTGTGAAATTCCGTTGACCGGAAATTATACCAAAAACTGACGCGAGGACGCGCACTTTACTTTGCGGGGTGAACGCCCATGCCCTTCTCGGCGCCTTCGAGCGCGGTCGTGTAGCAAATCTTCTCCTTGACCTCGGTGACGGTCACGGTGCCGATTTTCGTCAGCTCGCTGTCGAGGACCTCTCCAGTGTCCTCGTCGACGATTTCCTCGACCTTGCCGACGTCGAACTTCATGCCGACCTCGACACCCTCGCGCGTACCACGGTTGATGATGAGCTTGTCCGACTTGACGAGCGAGACCGAGCCCTCCCACGGAATCGAGTCGAGCTGGGCGACAAGGAACTCAAGCGCCTGGTTGCAGGCGTCCATCGCGGCCTTGCCCATGTTGTCCTTCATGAACCCACCGATATCGCCGGTAAGGCCTCCGAGCGCAGAGCCGTGGTAGCCAAGCGTGAGGCCCTTCTTGCCGCTCTTGCCGATAACGGACTTCGACGCCTTGACCTGCCCGGTCGCGGAGTCGACGAGGTAGATCGTTATGTTGATTTCGGCCGAGCCCGCATCGCCGCCGAGCGTGATGCCCTTGAAGCCGAAGCCGCCGCCGCCGCCCTTCGTCTCCTGGACGTGCGTGATTGCGCCCTTCACAAGCAGCTGAGCCGGGGTCATGCGGCCCATCTTCGGAGCCTTCTTGCCGCCAGCCGTACGGCCAGAAGCCGCGAGGTCCTGCTCCTGCATGGCGGCGCCGCGCATATCGGCCTCGCCGAGCACGATGAACTTGCCGCTCTGGACGAGCTGGTCGGTGAGGATCGTACCCCAGGCGTCGCCGAGTTCCCACTGACCGCGCCAGTTGGCCTTGTTCTCGAACTTGTTGACCGTGATGGAGTAACGAAGGTTGCCGCCTTCCGCGAACACCGCCGCGGACGCAAGCGCCGCAAGGGCAAGAACTGTCAGTTTCTTCATGTCGTTTTCCTTTTTTGCGTTGTGGGTTGTAGTCGAATGATCTGGTCAGAACGCCGCCGAAGGTGCGGCGGGCGCTGCGGGAGCGGCGTCCGCATTCTTCGTCTGGCGCTTCTTCCAGAGGAGGAAGATCCCGCCTGCCGCGAGGACGAGCAGGAAGATCGCAAGGACTGGACGGTAGAAGATCCACGCGATCGCGATAGTCACGAGAGAGCAGACGAGCGCGACAATCCCAGCGACAAGTCCGTTGCCCATCTCGACGATATTGCCGAGAATTGGCAAGACGTCCGCGAGGACGGAAAGCGGCTTCAGAACCATCGAAATGCCGAAGAACATGAGGAGGAACCCGCCGATACGGACAAGCCACGTCAGCATCGCATTGGCGTCGCGAGCGTCCTCGAACATCTCGGCAGCGTCCTTCACGCCGTCGCAGAGAAGATCGACCTTCTTCTTCGTCTTCGCAAGATAGCCGACGAACGTGTCGCCCTTCTGCTTCGCGACGAGCGATATCTTGTGCGGCAGGATGACGGTGAACTTCACGCGCATGTCGCCGATACGTGCCTGCGAGGCAACGTCACGGTTGTTGAGCGCATTGTCGCGCGTTTGCTTGTTGGGGACGTAGATCATGGCGCCCTGGCGCTGAACGCGCTCGACCCTGCACACGAAGTCGGTCGGGAACGCATACGCCTGCTCCGAGCCGATACGGGATATCTGGCTCTCGCTCAGGCTGAACGCGCCAAATGTCACATTGGCCGCGCGCTTCTCCTCTGAGGGGAATTCGATGAAGCCGGGGTTGTCGTGGCCCTGTTCCTTGAAGCTGCTCGAGTCGACAGCGCTCTCAAGCCACTCCTGGGTGTAGGTGTAGGTGGTTGTCCTGGTGACGCTGCCGCCGAGGTTTTTCTTCTCCTCGGCCTTGGAGTGCTCGACCCACTGCAGCATCTCGGTCGTGCGCTTCAGGGCAATCGCCGTCGTGGAGACGCCGAACTGGTCGTCTGTAAGGACATCCTGCGTCGTGGCAAGGCCGGTCATGTGGACAAGCTGACCTTCCATCTCGGGGTCGACCTTCTCTATAGACTCGACGGGCACACACGCGCCCTCTCCCTCGTCAAGCGCCTTTGCCGTCTTGACCGAGTTGCCCTCGTTCCAGAAGAGCACAGGGAAGCCAATTAGGAAAAGCAAGATGCCGACTATCACGCCCTTGACCGAGTCACCAAGTCGAGATCCCCAAGATTGAGTCGTCGTTTCCGTTACCGCCATTGTTAACATCCTTTCGTTGCTAGCGTTTGTATATTATACCAAAACAATGCGCACATAGGCAAAGAGAAGAACAGAGCGGCCGCGCGTCGGGCCAAAACCCATTCGCGCGGCCGCAGAACTGAATCAACCGAACCCGCATGTCGGCGGGCACGGGAAAAGCGACTTACACTCCGCCGCGGCCGCGGAGCGAGCCGTGGGAGAGGAAGCCCTCGTACTTGCGGACAAGGAGATGCGACTCCATGATGCGGAGCGTATCGAGCGCGACGCCCACGATAATGAGGAGCGACGTGCCGCCGAAGAACGACGCAATCACCCACGGGAGGCGCATCCAGCCCATGAGCAGCATCGGGATCAGCGCCACGATAAGAAGCCCCGTACCGCCGATAAGCGTTATCTTCGTCATCATGTCGTCGAGATACTCGGCCGTCGCACGGCCCGGGCGGATGCCAGGGACGTAGCTGCCGTCCTTCTTGAGGTTCTCGGAGATGTCGATTGCGTTGAACTGCGTCGCAACCCAGAAGAACGCGAAGAACATGATGAGCGCGGCGTAAATCACGACGTGGAGCACCGAGCCGGGGTCGGCGAGCGCCTGGCCAAAGCTGTTGAGCCTGCCAGAGATGCCGCCGGAAGTCGCGTCGGTCATCTTGACGAGAACAGCCGCGGGAATCTGGATGAGCGGCTGCGCGAAGATGATCGGCATGACGCCCGTATAGTTGACGCGCAGCGGCATAAACGTCTGCTGCATGCCGTACGTGTTGCCGCCGCCGACCGAACGGCGGGTGGAGTGGATCGTCACCTTCCTGACGCCCTGCGTGAGCATCACGGTGCCCATGACGACAATGAGGAAGAACAGGATGAGGATCGGAAGCTCAGCGATCGGAGCCGAGGCCTTGACGCCGCCGAGGCCGAAGTAGCGCTCCCACGCGCCAATGAGCGCCTGCGGAAGACGCGAAGTAATGTTGATCATGATGATCAGCGACGCGCCGTTTCCGATGCCGAAGGTCGTGATCTGGTCAGCGAGCCACATGACGAAGAGCGAAGCGGTCGTCATGCCGATTACCGTCATCAGGTGGAAACCAATGCCGGGATTGGCGACGATCTCGGTGCCCGCAAACGCCGGGCCAAGCATTGCCGGGTGGCTGAGGACAGTCGCGATGCCCCAGGACTGGACGACGCAGAGGACGATCGTGAGGTAGCGCGTGATCTGCGCGAGCTGCTGGCGGCCCGACTCGCCTTCCTTCTTGAGCTTCTCAAGCGCGGGGATAACCGAGCCGAGGAGCTGGATTACGATCTGCGCCGAGATGTATGGCCAGATCGAGAGGAAGCCGATGGCGCACTGCCCGAGCGCACCGCCGGTGAACACTTCGAACCAGTCAAGCATACCGCCGCCGGCGGACGAGCTCTTGAAGTCGGTGATAATGCGCTGGAGCGCCTGCCAGTCGACGCCAGGCGTCGGAATCTGCGAAACAAGACGGCACACGAACACGAGGCCGAGCGTAATCAAGATTTTCTTCCGAAGCTCCGGGATGCGGAATGCGTTCGAAAATCCCTTCATCATCGCCATTTTTTGATCTCTCTTTCCTTCTTTTTGCGAAAACTTTTGTGTATTATATCAAAAATCAGTCGCCCCTTTCAAGGTCACGCCTTAAAGCTTTTTTCTTTAGGGCATCACGCTTGTCGTGGAGCTGCTTGCCGCGGCATACGCCAAGGTCGACTTTCACACGCCCGTTCTTGAGGAAAACCTTGAGCGGTATGAGCGTAAGTCCCTTCGCCTCAGTCTTGAGCTGGAGGTCGCGCACCTCTTTCGCATGGACGAGGAGCTTTCGCATCGACTTCGGTTCGTGGTTGAAGCGGTTGCCGAACTTATAGGCCGCAATATCGGCCCCGACGAGCCAAAGCTCACCCTTCAGGACCGCTCCGTAGCTCCCCGAGAGCGACACCTCGCCGTGGCGGACGCTTTTTACCTCAGTTCCCGTAAGCACTATACCGCACTCGATCGTCTCGAGCACGGTATAGTCATGCCTTGCCTTCCTGTTCTCGGCGAAGACCGGATTGAACTTCTTGTCAGCCACTTAGTCCGAGTAGAGCGAATTCACGTTAACGTGCTTAAGGTTCCACTTCGTCTTGGCATCTTCTGCCTTGGCGATGGCGTCAAAGTCGATTTCCGCGATAAGCTTGCCCTCAGCGACCTCGCGGAGCGCAATATCGCACTTGTCCTCGTCGAGCGACTGGGGCTTCACAAGCGGCTTCGCGCCGTTGATGAGCTCGCGCTCGCGCTTGGAAATCAGGTTCACAAGCACAGGGACAGAAGGAATCTTCTCGTGGGCCTTCTTCAAAAGTTCGTTGTTCATCTCTATCTTTTCTCCGTTGGAAGCGCGTATTATATCAAATTATTTCACTTCGCGGTAGGCGTCTACTGCTTTTTTCCACGCGGCGGTGCCGCAGTAGCCACACGGCGTGAACTCTGGGCAGAACCCGCGATAGACACATTCCGGCACGCAGCAAGCCGCGACTTCTGGCTCCTTTTTCGCGATTTCGTCGACTACGGCCTTCCACGCCGCGCGCGTCTCAGCGCTCGCCTGCCCGCAGAGGCGACGGCGCGAAATGAACATCACGGACTGGGCGTTCGCAAAGCACTCGTGCATTACGGGCGCGTCCTGGCGGTTTGCATCGCGCTGGACGCCGGTCCTGTCCGTGCGCTGCGTCGAGACAAAGTGCTCGATGCCGAATTTATGGCGCACGAAATGGACACTCACCCAGTAGGGCAAGTCCACCCACTTCCAGTTGAAGCAGAGCTTGCGGACGGGCGAATGTTCCGCAAGTAGGATGCGCTTCTTCCACTTGGAACTCGGCTCGCCCTCGCCCTCCTCGCGGCGGATCGTCGTGCGGGCCGCGTCAGCGACCTCGCGCCACGTGCCCTTGACCTTCAGGAACTTGATTTTCATTTAACTACCTCCACTGTTGAACCGTGTAGAACATGTAGATCGTGTAGAATTCCTGCATTTGCCTAGCGCGGGCGGAACGCAACGCGCTGCCAGCCAATGAGCAAATCGTACTTTAGAAGCGTATCAGCCCCGATGCGGTTCATCGGCTCCGCGACGACCATCGGGCTTACCGAGAGCGGAATCCCGAGGACGAGCTCGCCAGGCTTCCCGACTATCGGCGCGAGAGGCGAGCCGTTGCCGTTCACGTCGGTTGCGGAGATCTCGACTTTCGCGTCTGTCGTAGGCCAGCCGGTTTCACGCCCGAGAAAAGTCATCGACGCCGCAGAATCAACGATAAGCGGTATCTCCTTCTCGCCATAGCGCGCCTTGAGGGCGATGCTGAAAGGATCGGACGCAACGCGATCAACGGCGTTCGTGAACCCCGCTAGGCGCGCGCGCGCCGGCGCGAATACAACTTCGCCCGCGCCCAGGGAGACGAGTGTCGTGACGCGCCCAACGACATTCATGCCTACTACGCCGTCGATCTTCTCGCCGATTCCTTTCGGGAAATGCGAGATGTCGAGCACCATAACGTCGAAGTCGCAGAACTCCGCCGCGCCGACCTTGAACGAATCGGCATGCACGAGCGACGGCAAGCCCTCGACATTCGTTACGCCCGCGAGGACGACCTTTTCAATCTTGTGGCCCTTGAGCTCACGCTCCACGAAGCCCCTGTCGAGCGTCGTGTGCGTCGCGCCAGTGTCGAAGAGAAGCGTGCAGGGCTTCCCGTCCACTTCGCCGCGAACGATCGGCATGTTGTTGCCGAGGACGCGAACCGCGACAGGGGTGTCGTTGGTCGGCGCCGTTTCGGGAAGAAACGGCACACGCCCCGCAAAGGCAGGCACAGCAACAGCCAAAAGAATCGGGAGAAACAGCTTCATCAAGGCAAGGTCAAAACTTTTACAGACGGCATAGCTGCCACCGACGGTTTTCGGACAAACACCATTGAATTGCCTTCGGGAAGCACGACCTCCACTGCGTTGCCGCCGTCGGCCCTTATGGAGAGCTTTCCATTGGATGGACGTTCCACATGCGCAACATAGACGGTCTTGGGAAGAGTTGGCCAGCAACGCGTGTCCGCTCCACGACGAGCCGCACTATAGCCAGCGACTGCGAGCTGCGAAGCCTTTAGCGCATAATACTCGGTCGGCAACCCGCCGTCTCTCTTTTTGTTGTGCCGCCTCAAAGCCTCCTCGGCCGCCACGCCAAGGGCAACTTGTACGCCGACATCAATAACCGTACGTGTGATTTCACGCTTTAGGGCGCCTCGCATATAAACATCATACTCTATCTTGGCAAGGGCATCGACATTTGCCAGAAGCTGCATCCTCTCACCGCAAACCGACCACTCCATTGCAGCAGAAGGTCGCTCGAGAAGACGCGGCAAGCTGAGCCCAGCATAAGCCACGTATTTACCGGCATACGGAATAAGGATGAGCGGCAGATCAATGCGCCACGCTTCGCGCTCGGGGGCAAGACCATCCTCGACATAGACCCAGACACGATTCGCAGGTTTGACGCCGCGGTTGCACGCCTCGAAGTCGCGCTTCACAACGGTATTCTCCGGGCGCAACGAAAGCACGTCCCTGAGATAACCTCGTCCGTCGCCATCGCCGTTCAGCCAGCGAAACACACCGCAGACATGTGAGACATATGGGTTCTGGTAGTCCGCTGGCTTCAGCTGGTCAAGGACACCAGACGTGAAGATGTCGAATCCAAACGCCTCCTTGACTGTATTGCCGAACGACCCGTCCTTCATGGCGTTCTGAACCGCGACATTGCTCTGCCCTTCGTCCTTTCCGTGGCCCCCGCCCTTCTCCTTTGAGTATTCGGCGGACTCCTTGGCAAGACGCCTGTCTGCTGCATCGATATCCTTATGACGCTCCCACAGCCAGTTCTCCTGGTGCTGTGCGGCGCGGTTCAACTCAGTGCGAGCGGCAACAAAGTCGCCCCGAGTGCCATAGCCAATCGCCTTGTATAGACATGTAAATATGCGGTCCTGACCTCCTCCGTCATACGGAAAGTACTTGTCGTTAAGCATCATCGCATATGCGGTATCGGCCGCTTGGCTGAAGACAGAAGCATTGTCGTTTGCAATCATGATGTCCTCGGCGACATCGAAGTTCGCAAGCGCATTGTCAGTGTCGCCCGCAAGATCGTATGCCGAGGCCGCCATAAGCCGCCACATGAGCCTGTCGCCGTTCTCCTTAGCTGCAAGCTCTGAAGGTTCCGCAGCGGCAGACGCGTAATTTCCGGCTGAAACGTTTGTGCGGTAGTCAACTAGGACGTCGTTCACCGTGCGGCAACCAACCACGGCAAGCAGCATTGCCGCCGACAAGACTTTTGAAAGCGTCATGCCGATCTATTCACCATGCGATGTTAATGATCGGGATCGACCACTGAGACCATGCAAAGTTAAGAAGCCCTATCTGCACGCCAGCAAGGCTCTCCGTGGCGTTCACCAACCCTATCTGGAGCCCGGAAGTGCGCCCTTCGGTGACATTTACAAGCCCGACCTGAACTCCAGCCGCCTCGTGCGTAAAAGCACCTAAGAATGTAGCGGACACACCTGCAAATGAGTCAGAGACGCCAACGAGGCCAGTGTCGAGTCCGTACATTCCCACATGGCTGCCCCACCCGAAGTTTAGCCTGATCCCTTTAACGGATGACTCAAAATTGGGAAGCGACCACGGAAGAACCGTAACGCCCAATATCGTGTCGTACGATTTATAGCCGTAAGCATTGCCGCCACCACGCTGGATGAACACGACATCCGTCGGCTTCGCCCCCAATGCATGGTCATTGGCCACGCCCTCCCCGGGCCTGAGCTGGGCTAACACAGCAGAAGCCGAAACGGCAAATACCAAGAATACAATCTTCTTCATTGCTAACCCCTCCATTAAAACGGCGTAACCACGCCTCCGGATCCATTCGACTGTATTGTAGTGGTAATCGGAATCTGCTGCACAGGCGCTGGGGCCGGAATGCGTCTAAGCCGGGCGCCTACCTTGATCTGCGACAGATCGCCTTCTATCACCTTCGCATAGCTCAGCTTCGACTGAACCGACGATATCTCGGCCGTCGCGACCGGTATCTCCATCACGTCGATAACCTCTCCGGTCCGAGTGTCCTTCACTTCGTCGCCAAGCGCGCATACAGTGAAGCGCTCGCCAACTGAAAGCTGTTTGCCGCCCTCGCCAATGACGAGAAAACCAGACTTGATCGCCGCCACTTCGAACGGAAGGATATCGGCCATTAGTCCATCGCAGACGGCGGAAGCGGCGGCCTCGGCCGTCATGGAGATAAACGAGCGGACGTCCGAAGCCGCAAACTGCGACGCATCGAGCCTCACGGTGTCAGCCCACTTGAGCTGCCCAGTGGGCGCGAGAAGAACACGGTAGTTCACCTCGGCGAACATCGCGGGCTGCTGCGGAAGCGCCTGCCCCGTAATGGGATTCACGCCAGGGGAGACAACGTCGCTGAACGATATCTCGCCAACGACTAGGTAATCCGTGCCAAGCTTCTGATTGAGCCGTATGGCGTCGCCTGGGGACGCGTTCGCAGCTCCGAGACGAGCAAGTTCGGAATTCACCTCGCGGTCGAATGCCCGATCTAGCATCGTGAACTTGCGGGTCTGCGTAAGAACGACGTTAAGTTGGTTGCCGAGCGCCGCTGACCACTCCACCGTGTCAACGGGCTGCCCATACCACTTGAACGTCTGTCCCCTTACCCCAAAATTCGCGACGGCCATGCGCCTGAGGTCATTTGGATCACGCCCAACAACATACCGCCCGGGAAATCGGACCGATAGCTCGACGCGATACTTCTTGGCAACTGGGTCAAACGTATCAGAAAGTACGTCGTAGCCGAGAATCTTGCCCTTCGCCCACTTCTGCATGGATTTAGAAATGTCATCCCTCATCTCCAGCTTTGCCGCATCGTCGAGAACGCCGTTATCGCGAGTGGAGACGGAGGAGTCGGCATGGGTCATCTGTTGCCGCTCCGAGGAGCTCAAGGTTATCCCGTCGTGTTGCTCAAGGGCGCTCACCAGGGCCTCGTTGACGGCGGCGCGGTATCCTGACGCCATGCCGCTTGCACGAACGACGTCATCCCTGGCCTGCGCGAGCGCAGTAAGCGCTACCGCGAGAAACACGGCAAAGGCTGCAATCTTTTTCATGGTGTTCGCTCCAGCCTGAATCATTAGAAGTCGTAGCTACGTCCACGGCGCTTGCCGGGAGTGCCAGTCGAATCGCCTGTAGGCGTTGTCTCGGACGGCTTCGGGCGCTCAATCACGCGCTTCATGGCGTCATACTGACCGAAGCTCCACATGCGCACGCAAATCGCGAGCTTCTGTTCGCTCTGTGGATGAACGACAACCTTCTTGACGACGGTGCTGCGCCCGATCATCGTGTCAGACCCTTTCACCGTGGAGCTCTTCATCGCCGAGTCGATGTAGTTTACGAGCTTCTCCTCTGACGGCACGCCGTTGGGGTCGAAGATGGCATCTGTGGACTTCGACTCTCCCTTGTCCGACGATTCGCTTACAGTTATCGTGCTGTTAATGAAAGTCGTAAGCTGCTCGTTGGCAAGTGCCTCAGCCTGGACCATCGCGTGGTCCATGGCATCCTCAGCCTCGTCTTCGTCTGTGCCGGTGTATGCCGACCCCCATTGTGCGAAGCTGAGGAGGGCCGGTACGCCCTTCTCGTCAAAGAACAGCCTAACGCCGAACTGCGAGACGAGCTCATCGTCTGTCGGAATCGCATCGGCAACCTTGAGCCCCGCCTCTGGCCTTGAGAGGACTGGGCGCATCTTGTAGCGAAGGCACTCTGCGATTGTCTCTGTGTCTACGCCGCCACGAATGACGACACCCACCGCATACTTGCCACTTTCGTCCCATCCCTCGAACGTCTGCACAGGCAACAGCCCCGCCGCAGATCCCATCGCGTTGCGCGTAGACCGCGACACAATAGAGTCCTCGGCGAGCTTCCTGCGCTCCTGCACGGACCCAGACGGGGTGAGGCCCATGGCCCTAAGTCCCTCGTCGAGTTTGGCCTCGGTGAGCTGCTCTGTCTTCGACACAATCCGCTCAATCGTCGACTTTGCGTCAGTCGACGGCTGGAGGCGGTCGGAAGACTGGTCCTTGAAATAGGTGCTGAACTGCTTGACGGATTCCACGCCAAACTTGTCCATGACGTATCCGGCCACCGCCCTCTGGTAAGCCTTGGCATAGGCCATCATCCTGGACCGTACGAAATTCGGGCTCTTGGCGTTGGCCGTCACGCGCTCGACTCCGCTCAGGTAAAGCGCGCCGTCTGGCCTCACCTCGCCAATGGATATCCCCATCTCCTTGCAGTAGGCGGCGATATCCTCGGCAACCCTGCCCTTTGCAGATATCTTCTTCACATGCGTGGTGACGGCCTTGTTGACCTCGGCCGCGGCCTCTGCGGAAACTGGCTCGAGCGACTGATTGTCCTGCGCGATTGCCGCGGTGGCGACAAGAATCGACGCGGTGGCTACGATGACTCTTTTCATGTCCCTTTGTCCTTTCGTTGTCGTGGTTACATTGCGTTGCGACTATCGGCGAGCTTGCCGACGTGAACGCGTTTCTGCCAGAATTCGAGGCCCGTCTGGATATCTACGAGCGTCAAGTTGAGATTGTACTCGATCTGTACATCCCCGTCGTCCTGGCGCAGGTTGCGCTGGGTGAGACGGCCGCGCAGGATGTACTGCGGATCGACCTTAACCGTCGCGTACTGAGCGACCTCCTTGTTGTAGACCACCACCTTGCCGCCGTTCGTCAGCTCCTCGCGAAGCGACTGACCAAGAGCCTCGGCAAGCGCACCCGCGTCACGTCCGCGCGAAAGCGTGTCGTTCACGACGTTCTCGACTATCATGATCGCCCTGTTCGCCCCAGCCTGGAGCTTGATGCGGTCCTGAGAGTAGACGCTCTGAATGGCGCGGGAGATGGTGTCGTCGATATCCTCTTCAGAGAATCCCGCAACCGTCTGTCTGGTCTCGCCCTGGGCGAAACGACGTGTCTTGGTGGCGCAGCCAGATAGAACAGCAACGGTTGCAAGCGCAAGCGTGGCATAGGCCGCAAATCTTACCATATTGGTCATTTTTTACTCCTTGGTTGTTTGGTGAAATCTAGATTTAACGCATACGGCGCAAATAGAAAAGCATATCCGCGGCATCAACCGTTGGCGCCGTGTTCTTCAGCCCCACGATGTCGTTCGGCGCAAGCATCAGCTTGTTCCACGACGAGACGAGCGAGTCTATGGCCACACCGTCGGCATCGAGCCATACGACCTTCCATTCAACTGCGAAATCGCTCGACGTGTTGTTAACGACGTTCGCCTGAAAAGTCGAATAGTCACTCGCGCCCTTCGCGCAACGAATGTCGGTTATAAACACCTTCGTGCCAATATCCTCGGCAACAGTCACGCGCCTGTCGGGCGGGGGAACGTTCGTCGCAACGCACCCTGAAAGCAAAATCGCCGCAGCAAGAAAATAAAGTCTGCTCATAGATACACTCCTTGTTCTGCCAGTTGATCTGCGCAGAATTATACCATATTTGACGCTACATTTGTAGCGATTACCGAACGACAAAATTGACCATGCGCTTCGGGACGGCGACGACCTTGACGATCGTCTTGCCTTCGAGGAACTTGGCGACGTCTGCGTTCGCCTTTGCCGCGGCTTCCATCTCGGCGGGAGTCGCCGCGATGGGAACCATGACGCGCCCGCGGAGCTTGCCCATGACCTGGACGGGAATCTCGATCTCGTCCTCTACGAGCGCTGCGGGGTCGAACTTGGGCCACGGCTCGTACGCGAGCGACTTGTCGTGACCGAGGAACTGCCAAAGCTCTTCGCCAAGATGCGGCGCAAACGGCGAGAGGCAGAGGACAAAGGTCTCAAGGAACGGACGGGGAAGACCAGTCTCTCCCGCACCCCCACATGCGGAACTGGAGCTTTTTGCGTGCTCCTCCGCCTCGTTGATGAAGACCATCATCGCGGAGATGCCGGTGTTGAAATTCATCGTCTCGAGGTCTTCGCCGACCTTCTTGACCATCGCGGCGAGGCTCTTCGCCTCAGCCTTGGTCATCGCGCGGTCGACGACAGGCGTCTCGGTGACGAGGCGGTTGGCGCGCTTGAGGAAGCGATACACGCCCTCGACGCCCTTGGTGGACCACGGCTTTACGGCCTGCAGGGGCCCCATGAACATTTCGTAGAGGCGAAGCGAGTCTGCGCCGTAGTCGCGGATCACGTCATCGGGATTGACGACGTTCTTCAAAGACTTCGACATCTTCGCGGGGAACTCGGTGAGCTCCTCCATCTCGCCGCCTTCCTCTGCGCCCCAGGGCTTGCCATCGCGCCATTCAATCTTGTCCATCGGGACGAGAACGCCGCGCTTCGTCTTGTAGGCCATGCCAAGGATCATTCCCTGGTTGACGAGACGCTGGAACGGCTC
>JAFYQC010000194.1 GCA_017547265.1 Kiritimatiellia bacterium
CGATCTGTCGAGTCGGACAAATTGCGTAAGGCAATGGGCAAGAAACGGCTCGATATAATGGAAGAGCTCAAGACCAAGTTCATCGAAGGATGCCTTGCCAATCAGGCGTTCCGTGTTGGCAAGTGGAAGGGCGAGGGCGAAGCTCGCAGCCTCATCGACAAGATATGGAACGATTGGCGTGCGTTTGCGTCGTATGCGTTCAACAAGTCGCACGCGGTCTGCTATGTCTGGCTTGCCTATCAGTCGGCGTATCTTAAGGCGCACTATCCAGAAGAGTTCATGCTTGGCATGATGCTGTGCGAGCGCGGAAACATGACGCTGCTTCCCGAGTTGCTACAGGAGGCGCGGCAGATGGGGCTGCGGTTCACGCAGGCGGAGCTAGATATGGTACAATATAGGCGTGATTTGTAAAAATAGAATACGGACATCAACCGGGGCTGCGCCCCGAACCCCGTGTGGACCGAGGGCCGATGCTGCGTCCCGAAACACACCCTGCCTGCTCGGTCTGTGCTTTGTCGTCGCCGCTGAGGGGGTGCGGGGGATCCGTCCCCCGATAGATGTCATCATGGGGCCTGCCGCATGAAGCTGCAATTCGACAAGGGCGGGCGGCGCTTCTTCTTTCTCACTTTCTGCGTGAGGGGGCGGCGGCCTGTGCTGTCGCGCATTGTGAAGAAGACGGAGCGTGACGGCAGGCCGGGCTACGCCGTTGAGTTGCTACCGGCCGGCGAGGCCATGGCCGCTCTGTGGCGCGGTATCCACGCCCGGAAGCCGTTCCTGACAGGGGAGTGGGATGATTTTGTGTTTCCCGCAGAGACGCGGAGACGCAGAGAAGGTATGATTCAATGAAAGGAAATGTAGCATGGGAAAAGAGTCTGAACGGGGTAAATATAATAGTTCAAAGACCAGGGTGTACCCAGCATTTAGTTGCTTGGTTAGGAACAAACTTGTAGAAAAGTTCCTCGAGCGGATAGGGGATTTCCTCGTCGGGGTGGAGGCATCGAAAAAGTTGCCCCCGTTCTCGTCGATAGATGATATTAGGTTTGAAGGACACACGAACAAGGATGGAGAGACAGGGGAATGTAGTTTTGGACCAAATCAAGACTTCTTGCTGTGGCTGTTGAGATGCGATGATGTAAACTTTGCTCGTATGCGCAAGAAGCCTGCTGATTGTAAAAGGCCGGGTGATGGTAGTAGTTCGGATGATTGGAGGTCTTGGCTTCTGTCACCAGATATAAGTCAACGGGCCTATGCATTGGAAAATGCCTGCGAGCCTAAAGCAGGTTTGAAGAGATGGTTTGTTCTTGAATCACCGTCAAGGCCAGATGTGGTTATTGAGACGGATTCATTTGTTCTTGTGATTGAAGGGAAGAGGACCGAACCAAGAATTACTGATCACACAACATGGATGAAGCATCGAGATCAGATGATTCGTCACATGGATGGAGCTTATGATTACGCGAAAGGAAAAAATAAGGAAGTATACGGCCTGTATATCGTGGATGATCCTTGTAAGTATAATTTTAAAAGGTATGCGGGCGGCCCTTATCGCAGGGGAAGCTCGAAGTCATGTTGGGAAGAATCATTGCCGCATCGGAGTCAAGATGAATGTAAGTATTTGAGGGAGCACTTCTTGGGTCATATTCTGTGGACGGATTTATTAAAGATAGACAAGTCTATATGTTATATTGACAGTGTCACTAATGATTGTGTTACTGGTGCAAATGAGCGCATTTTTTGATGAGTTTTGCCATGGAGCAGGAGGGGGTGATAGTTGATGAAGCTGGGCGCTATGTCAGAGATTCGCCACTTTCGGCGGTTTCGCGGGTATGACTATTCACGGGGCGCGGCGCTTTTCATAACCATTGTCACAAATCCTCGGCGGCGGCTGTTTGGAAAGATTGTCGATGCCAAGTTGCAAAAGACGCAGCTCGGGCTTGCCGTTGAACGGCGGATTGTCGAGATGGAGCAGATGCCAGGCAGTCGCCTCTTCAACTTTGTCGTTATGCCAGATCATGTTCACCTGCAGCTGCATCTTCGCGCGGGGCTTCCCGAGCCGCTGGTGGCGCTTGGGCGGGCGATTGGGGCGTTCAAGAGCCTCTGCGCGAAAGACTTTCACGAGCTGACTGGCGAGTCGGGCTCGCTCTGGCAGCAGGGCTATCACGATTGGATTTGCCAATCGTCAGAGATGATTGCCGCCGTCAATCGCTATATCGACTACAATCCGCTGAAGTTTGAGCTTCGCTACAACCAGCCCGAGTTTTTGGCGATTCGTGAACCGCTTTCTGCTTGTCGGCTTTCCACCGAAGAATTCTGGCGAGGCATTGGGGCCGTCGAGTTGCTTGACCGCGACGCGCCGTTTATTGCGCTTCGCATAAGCCGCAGGCTTTCTTCGCAGCAGATCAGGGAAGCCGTTGCGCGTATTCGCTGCCGCGTGGGGGATTATGTCTTCGTTGGCGGCTGGATCAGTCCGGGCGAGAAGGCGGTGCGCGACATGCTGCTGTCCGAGCCTGCGGGTAGGATTGTCCAGGTATTGCCATCTGCGATGCCGCACGACTACAAGGTCGGCAGCCTTTGGCTTGAGGCGATTCGCAGTCGCCGAGCGGCAATCATGGCGAGGGGTAATAGCGAAACCGAATTTTCGCGGGCGGTATGCCTGGAGGTGAATGAAACGGCGGCGAGGATGGCGGCGGGGTTGACAACGCAAGCGTTGTCATCAGGACAGGGGGAGGAGTCGCTATTAGGCAATAGGGTTTTGGTGGGAACAGGGCGGTTTTGCGGCAAGGCGGTGTATTGGTTGCCAGAAGGGCCGAAGATCGTTTCTTGACGACACCGCTTGCGGTGTCCATTCCTGCGATAGCTAACGCTCTGATTTTAGTCAAGTTCAAAAATTATCTACCCGCTCAAACTTTGACCACCAGTAAAGCCCCGGAATCGCACGATTTCGGGGCTTGGTGTTTGTTGGCATGGGAATTGCTTATGAACTGGCGTATGAAAATCAAAGATGAGATTATGATGCGAACGAAAGTTTGCGGAGATTGCCGCAAAGATGAGAAACTTCGTGATTGCGGGCGAGCGGGGCGCTCGCCCCTACCGCTTGTTGAAATGAAAGAAACGCTCGACAACGGAGGGCGCGTGGCGCTGCTTATCCGCCATGCGGAGCGTCCTCCCCTTGATCCGTACGACAAGACGTTCGGCGCAAGTCTGTCGCTTACCGAAAACGGCTGGCGCTGGGCGCAGAACTTTGGGCTGATGCTGGCAAATAACATGCTGCCAAAGTCTGTCGCTTTCTATGCGAGCGAGACGTTTCGCACCCTCCAGACGGCGTGCGCAATGGCGATGGGGCTTGATCTCGTTGATACGGGGCAGTCCATTGAGCGCAAGGTGCGCCTTGCCGATTTCCTCGGCAGCGAATCGCCTTTCTTCGGCAAGGTCGAGGAACGCATGGCACTTGCCGCCGAAGGAAACTACCATGATCGGCTGAACGATTACTTCCATTCCGGGAAGCAGCGTGGTTTCAAATCGCTGAAACGTGCCGCGAAGCGGATGGAGCGTCATCTGGATGACTTGCACGAA
>JAFYQC010000195.1 GCA_017547265.1 Kiritimatiellia bacterium
CGGCACGTGAAGAACCTCTATCCGCGCGGGGATGCGGGCAACGCCGGCATTGGCTGCGAGAAGTACGCCTATTTCGACAAGTACATGGTGACGATGGGTTCGTGGGCGATGCTTGGCTGGCTGTTTGCACCGGAGGGAGAGGGCGAATCTCTTGCCGAGGATCCGCGCGACATCGCGCCGAAGTCCTTTGCGACCACGGAGTTTTTCCATCTCGTATGCCTTAGCGCCGGCGACTATTCCGCGCAGTTTGACTACAACGCCGACACGCATTACGACTGCGACGGACTTGGCCGGGTGCAGCGGCGCGGCGCACCGCCTACGATTTGCCTTTCGACGCCGTGCGCACTCGCTCCTAACTACCGGACGGAAATGCCGAACACAAGGGCGCTTGCAATCCTGCCGGCCGGAGACGGCGTGCTTGTTCCCGATGGCAACGGCCAGGACGCTTCCGGAGCATGGGCCAATTGGCGCTTTGGCGACAAACGTTGGAAGTGTCGGTTGGCTAAAGACGGCTTCAATATGGTGCTTGTTGGATCGGGAGCTGTCGCCCTGACACTCCCGGCTTTCGATTTCGACGGTGAGAACTCAACGGATATCAAAAGCAATGGCAAGACTCTCTCCGTCGGCTACAAGGGCTGGACATGCTTGTATATGGCCGACGGCGAAATCGTCGACACGGGTACGTCTGCCTGCAACCGCAACGGACGCTACCGCGTCTTCGAGGCACGTGGAAATGGTGTTTTACACGTGCAAATCCTGATTGTTCCAACATGCCAGTTGCCATCTCCTGCTGCCCCGCAGGCACAGAAAATATGATATAATATACAAATTCTGTCAAAGTAGGGCAAAGAAGAGATGAGTGCAGAGGCGGAGAAAAATCTGATTGAGATGGCCGCGCGCATACGTGAAATGCGCGAGATCATCGGGTATTCTGTTGAGCAGATGGCGGAGAAGACGGAAGTCTCCGTCGAGGACTACAAGGCGGTCGAGGCGGGCAAGCTCGACCCGACGTTCAACTTTCTCCACCAGTGCGCGATTACCTTTGGCGTCGACATCAACGCGCTTTTGAAGGGCCATAGCGCCCACCTTTCGGGCTATGAAGTGACGCGTGCTGGGCAGGGTCCCCTTACGGCGCACGAGACGCACATGGACATCCGCAACCAGGCGGCGATGTTCCAGAACCGCCTCGGCACGCCCTATTGGGTCACCTACAAGTACGACCCCGCGCTTCTCGAGAAGCCCATTTCCACGACGACCCATGCGGGCCAGGAGTTCGACATCGTCCTCAAGGGCTCGATGAAGATCCGCGTCGGCGAGCATGTCGAGGAGCTGAAGGAAGGCGATTCGATCTACTATCGCTCCTCCACGCCGCACGGCATGGTCGCGACCGATCCGAACGGCGTCACCTTCCTCGCGATGGTGATGGCTGGCGAAGGCGGAGACACGCATCTCGGCCTTGAGACTGTGCGTCCGCGCCACGAGAAGGTGCCGCTCGTCGTCGACAAGTTCGTCGAGTGCGAGGAGAATGCGTCAGGCCATCTCGAGCACGTGAAGTTCAAGAACACCGAGCGCTTCAACTTCGCTTTCGACGTGATCGACGAGATCGCCAACCGCTATCCCGAGAAGCTCGCGCTCCTGCACGTCAGCGACCATTTCACCGAGCGCCGCTTTACCTTCCGCGAGATCAGCGACATCTCGAACCAGATGGCGAACTACTTCAGGTCGGTCGGCATCGGGAAGGGCGACAAGGTTCTCTTCATCTTGAAGCGCCACTGGCAGTACTGGCCGGCGGTTCTCGCGCTTCACAAGGTCGGCGCGATAGTGATTCCCGCCGTGAGCCAGCTCAAGGACCACGATCTCGTCTACCGCTTCAAGGCGGCTGACGTGAAGGCCCTCGTCTGCACCGCCGACGGCGATGTTGCGCACGAGGCCGAGCTCGCCGAGGCGGAGATTGCGAAGGAGAAGCCCGGCTTCGCCCTAATCAAGATGATCGTCAACGGCGATCGCGAGGGCTGGAAGAGCTTCGACCGCGAATACGTCGGTTTCTCGCGCGTGTTTGGACGCGGGCCAGATGCTCCCGGCGGCAAGGACCCGATGCTCATGTTCTTCACGAGCGGTACGACCGGCTACCCCAAGATGGCGCTTCACAGCCACCTCTACGGCCTCGGCCACTATGTGACGGCGAAATACTGGCATCAGGTCGAGCGCGACGGTCTTCACCTCACTATTTCCGAGACGGGCTGGGCCAAGGCGAGCTGGGGCAAGCTCTACGGCCAGTGGATGTGCGAAGGGGCTCTCTTCGTCTACGACTTCTCGCGTTTCCACGCCGAACAGATCCTCCCGATGTTCGCAAAATACGGCATCACGACTTTCTGCGCGCCGCCGACGATGTACCGCATGCTCATTAAAGAGGACATCTCGAAGTACGACTTCTCGTCGGTGCATCACGCGACGACCGCGGGCGAGGCGCTGAACCCCGAGGTGTTCACGCAGTTCAAGCGCGCGACAGGTCTTTCGATTTACGAGGGCTTCGGCCAGACCGAGACGACTTGCGCGCTCGGCACGCTCTTCGGCGATGAGATCAAGCCGGGCGCGATGGGCAAGCCTATTCCCGACTACGGCATCGACCTCGTTGACCCCGAGGGGCACTCCGTCCCCGCCGGCGAGCATGGCGAAATTGTCGTCAGGACTCCGCGCTCGAACCCGCACCCCGGCATCTTCATCGGCTACTACAAGGACGAGGAGAAGACGGCCGAGGTGTGGCGCCACGGCTGCTACCACACGGGCGACCTCGCGTGGAAGGACGAGGACGGCTATTACCACTATGTCGGTCGTGCTGACGACGTAATCAAGTCGTCGGGTTACCGCATCGGGCCGTTTGAGATTGAGAACGTCATCATGGAGCTTCCCTACGTCGTCGAGTGCGGCGTTTCCGCCGCGCCCGACCCCGTTCGCGGCCAGGTCGTCAAGGCGACGATCAAGCTCGTGAAGGGCAAGAAGGGCACGGAGGAACTCAAGAAGGAAATCCAGGACTACGTGAAGACGCACACGGCTCCCTACAAGTATCCTCGCATCGTCGTGTTCCGCGACGAGCTCCCCAAGACTGTTTCAGGAAAGATCCAGCGCAACAAGCTTTGATTGCGCGGACGCGGCGGGGCGTGTTTCGGCTTGGGGATGGAATCGCCGCGCCGCCCGATGGCGAGGCCTGCGCCCGACCTGCTCTAAATGTAGCGGTGGCGCGGACGCGGTGGGGCGAGTTTCGGCTTAGGGCTCGCTAGCTTTGCCGCGAATACGCGACAAAGCTCCGGCGAAAAAGCCGGTGGCGACATCGATTTCGCGGTCTTTCACATTTTGCCCATGCCGTCAAGCCTCTCGGCAAAATGACGACGCGTCGAAATCGGGTCGCTTCCGTCTTTTACGCCGTCGCTTCGCATGCCGCCG
>JAFYQC010000196.1 GCA_017547265.1 Kiritimatiellia bacterium
GCGTCAAGGTCCCAACGGGAGGCGGCAAGACGTTTATCGCGTCCTGTGGGCTGAAGCACATCTTCGATCACGTACCGGTCGGGAAGACGCGCTTTGTGGTGTGGCTTGTTCCAAGCGACGCGATCCTTTCGCAGACGGTGGCGAACCTCTCCAATCCTGCCCATCCTTATCGCCAGAGAATCAACATGGACTTCTCCGGCAAGGTGAATGTCTATACGAAAGAGCAGCTCCTGAACGCGCAGAACTTCAAACCGTTCGACGTGCAGGAGAACCTGTCCATCGCCGTATTTTGTTACGCTTCGATAAGAGCCAATCCAAAGTCGAAGGACGACAAGAAGATCTATCAGGAGAACGGCAACCTGCTTGCTTTTCCCGAGACGTACAACGACCCTGGGCTGAAGCTTGGCGACGACACGCCCGACACCGCGCTCTTGCAGGTGATTCGCCAGTTCAATCCTGTCGTGGTGGTGGACGAAAGCCACAACGCCAAAAGCGAATTGAGCATTGCGATGCTCAAGAACGTGAATCCATCCTTTGTGTTCGCAATGACGGCAACGCCGACCGAGAGGTCGAACATCATATCATACGTCAATGCGCGGGAACTCAAGAAGGAACACATGGTCAAGTTGCCGGTCATCGTCTATAACCGGCCAGACCGAAACAGCGTCATAAACGATGCCGTCCAGCTTCGCGGGCAGCTTGAGATAAAGGCAAATGCCGCGATGAACGCAGGTGCGGAGTATCTGCGCCCCATCGTTCTGTTTCAGGCGCAGCCGAAGACGTCCGATGATTCGGAAACGTTCGAGAAGATAAGGGAAAAACTTGTTGGCAAGGGAATCCCCGCAGAGCAGATCGCCATAAAGACGGCGAACAAGGATGAACTCGCAAAGGTCAATCTCCTTTCGCCCAGTTGCCCGATAAGGTACATCATCACCATCAATGCGCTCAAGGAAGGGTGGGATTGCCCGTTTGCCTACATTCTTGCGTCGCTTGCGAACAAGACTTCCAAGACGGATGTGGAGCAGATCGTCGGGCGTGTCTTGAGACAGCCGCATGCGAATAAGTATGACGATGCCGTTCTCAATCTGTCGTTTGTCCTGTCGTGCAGTGCGGATTTCAACGGCACGGTTAAAAGCGTCGTCGCGGGACTGAACGGCGCGGGCTTCAGCGCAAACGACTATCGTATCGCGGATTCGCAGGAAACAGAGGCGCCTCTACCCCAGAAGATCCAGCCGGAATTGGAATTGGTACCGCCAAGTGACAGTCCTGAAGCTGACACCCTCGACGACATCAAGGAAGAGCCGATAGGCGACTCTTCATGTGGGACTGACAATGGAGTGTCGTCTGCGCCAAAGCCAGAAATCGGAACGCTTATTGATGACGCTACCCAGAAAGGCGAGCAGTATGACAAGGAAATTCAAGGCGATGCGGATAACCCCCTTGCCAGCATGGAGATCCCGGGCATGAAGGCATACATGATTGAAGCGGATTTCGCTGACGTTAAAGACATTGTGATTCCTCAGTTCACGAAGGAGGAGAGCGCAGGATTGTTTTCTGGAGACGATGCCACTGTGTTGTTGACGGAGGCGGAGTTGATGGACGATTTCTCGTTGACGGGGAAAGATGCCATAGTCAACTTCACGCTTGACGTTCACGATGCCGTTCAGGTTGATATCTCGTCCAAGGGCGAAGTTACACCGAAGACGAAAAATCTCTCAAAGGCGGAGCTTGATTGGTTTGCCGCGCAATTTGCAACCAAGCCGGATAGCGAGCGATTGAAATGGCTGACAACCCAAGCAGTGTCAACTCTCGAGAAGAAGAACGACTATTGTACGCTCTCCGACTTGAAGGGATATGTCGATACGGTGGTAAAGGCATTGCCGCCGGCTGTTCGGGACAACCTAACGATTGAGCTTCTTCCGTCGTTCGTGCAGTGCTTAAGCGACAAAATCGAACGACTTGCCAAGGAACACAAGAAGCAGCGCTTTGCTTCGTGGATAGATACGAATGTAGTCAAGTGCACGCCGATGTACAAACTGCCAGCGAGCATTTCTCCCGACAAGGCCGCAACGCACTTTGAGAAGACGCTTTATTCTGGAGAATACGACGATCTGGATGGCGACGAGACTGAGATAATCAACAAGATCATTGCCAAGGACAATGTGCGCTGGTGGCATCGCATCAAGGATCGCCGTCCGGGAGAGTTCTTTATTAATGGGCACAGGAAGATGTACCCAGATTTCCTTGTGATGACGGTAAGCGGAAACCTCGTAGTTGTCGAGGTGAAAGGTCCGCATCTTGATGGCACGGACAGTCAGGAAAAGGCGGAACTTGGCAAGACGTGGGCGGACATGGCCGGTACGCACTTCAAATACTTTATGGTCTTCAAGAAAGCTGGGGACGGCGTTCCTGGCGCGATGTTGCTAAATGATTTCCTTAACACGCTGGCACAGTTGTAGGAGAGGAATGGCTTGGAGATTGAGAAAGGAAGGAAGATGCTATGACAGCAAGATACGTTGAAAAGCTGAAGGCCGAGATGGAAGAGAGGCTTGGCTGCAAGATCGAAATCATCGAGGACGGGGATTCGGGCTATCCGTGCAAAATCGAGTATGCGCGGAACTACGCGAGGGACCGCCATGTGCTGCGCGTTAACCCCGCACGGTGTATCAACTCCTACCCGATTTTCTTTGTCCTTCTCAACATGAAGCTCCAGCTCCAGAAGACGGAAGAGGGTGCTTGGGGCATCCTCCAGCCCGTATCCAGTTCGGAGGAGCTTGACCACTTCAACGCGGACTTCAAGATCGATCCAGTCGGCAGAAAGTTGATTGCCACGCTTGGATCGGGTGTGGATTCCGTCGTGACGAAGCTCTGCGCCGCGCTGATTACGCAGGCCTGCAATCAGGTTCTCGAAATGCTGGCGGCAGACGTCGTTCTGCGGGACTACCCCGAAGCCGTCGAGGACATGAAGCAGTTCCTCTCGGCATCGGCGGTTGAGGGCGCGGCGGTCCCCTACAAGGAACTTCGCCAGACCTATCCAGCGTTCATCGTGAAGGCGAACCGCATCCTCAACCTCATGTTCTCGATGAGGTGCGGGGAGATTTGCGGAAAGAAGCTGATCGACGCATACAAGCCAACGTCCGACGAAATCGACAAGGCGCTCGACCTCTACAACTTCTACCGTGCCGAACGCGACCTTCTGAAGTCGGAGGGAAGGATCGTCGGCGACGTGCTGAAGAACATCCTGTACAAGCTTAAGGTGGCCCGCTACGTCCATCTCGAAGTGCGCGAGATCGCGCCCGTTCCGCAGTCGGGCGAGAGCGAAGTCAGCGACGGACTTACGGACGAGCAGAGGGAATCCCTCAAGAAGTTCTACGAGAACTTCGGCGATGGCAAGTCCGACTCCGATCTGATGGTTCTTGGCATGTACAAGGTGCTTCGCGAGGTGAGGAAGATGCCACTTGAGGCTGTACGGGCACTCGCCCTCGAAATTGCGCTGCTGGGCACAAACGGAATCTCGCCGAGCAAGAAGTACAACCTCAGGTCCATGCCCAACCGTCCTGACATCATGGGGCTTGAAATCCTCGCCTAATACTACGTGACCTGGGCGAAGGTGTTCCCCGACAAGCTCGACATGATCGGACTCCCCTACAAGAAGGCATACGATAGCGCCGTGGCGATGCTGGAGTCGCTTTCTGGCGACGGTTGAGGCACCGGCGTCCCGTAGGATTTCCGTCTCATACTTTGGCGTCAGGGAATCAACATAGACACCGACTTCATCTAGCCATGGTACGGGATTCTTGGTATACTGAGGTCGAATCCATGAGAGCGTTTTGCACA
>JAFYQC010000197.1 GCA_017547265.1 Kiritimatiellia bacterium
GGCTCGCGTGCGGCAAGGTTTTCCGGACGGCAGGCGAACTGTGGATATGCTGCAAGCGCAGCGTAGACATGGCCAGGAAGCTCGATCTCGGGGACGACCTGAATGTGCCTCGCCGCAGCATAGGCGACTATTTCCTTGAGGTCGGCCTCGGTGTAGTAGTACGGTCCGTACTTCACGCCGTTGAGCTTTGCGGCGTCTTCCTTTGTGCCGGTGTACGCTTTCTCGCCGTGCCTCGGACTCGCCGAACGCACCGCGCCGTACTTCACGAGGTCAGGATAGCCGGGAACATCCACACGCCAACCCTGGTCCTCGGTGAGGTGCCAGTGGAAGCGATTGAGCTTGTAGCGCGCCATGACGTCGAGAATTGACTTGACCGTCTCCTTGCCGAAGAAGTGGCGGCACTCGTCGAGGTGGAAGCCACGCCAGCTGTAGCGCGGAGAGTCCTCGATCTCGACGCACGGGACCTTAACGCCGTCCTTGCCCTCCTTCACGGCAAGCTGCTTCAGCGTCTCAAGCGCATAGAACCGGCCGGCCTCGTCAGAAGAGACGACCTTGATTCCGTCCTTTGCGACGGAAAGCCGATAGCCCTCTTTTGGAACGGCGGCGTCAGACTCGAACTTCGCCTGCGCGACAACGTCACCAGTGCAGATGAACGAACCCTCGCCTTCCACGGCCTTGCGCGGCGCAGGCACAAGCTGCAACGCTGCAGAGGCGGATGCCGCCGCCAACGCGGCCACAATCATCAGGCTTTCTCCTACTAACTTCTTCATGGCGTTATCCTTTCTGTTTTTATGTGCTCGCGTCGAGCTGATAGTAGATTTTCTGGAGGTCGAGCGGGAAAAGAGACTCGATCTTGCCGCGCAGCTCGGGTTCAAGCGACGCAGGGCAGCAGGTGAACTTCACAGGCAGGCCAAGTGCGCGCGCTATTGCGTCTGCATACGGCACTGACGAAAGAACGGTATCCGCAGTCGTCTGCGGCCCGAGGTTCGTGTTGTTGACTATGCCGGTAAAAGGCAAGCGGCACGCCTCCTCTATTTCGCGAAGAACATCAAGCGTGTCATCGGGCGTAGACGTCAGAGGGCGCGACGCGTTTACGACGGCGAGCATGTCGTAGTCGTTCTCTGTGCGGATGTCGTCGACATACCGGCCAAGCGCAAGCGCCCCTCGGTCATCGCCACCGACGTCGACGACGACGCTTGCGCCACGGTCGGCGAAAAGAGCGTACGCCTCCTTCGGCATCGCGGGAAAGTCGACATTCGAGTTCGCATAGTCGCTGACGACAAGCTCAATCCCCTCGGCCGCTAGATCGGCAGCAGAGTCCTTCGTGCGGAAATAGGGATTCACAATGTCGAGGTCCGCGACGGCAACACGCGGCACGGTGCGCTTCAAGTGCCGCGCAAAGTTGAGCGCGACATTTGTCTTGCCGCTGCCGTAGTGGCCTGCGAACAGTGTGACGCGCCTTGCCATGCCGGATTACTTTGGCTTCGCAGAGCAGGCGTGCGGGCAGGACGAGCAGCCGTGAACGCACGAGCCAGGCATCGAGACGTCCTCGCCAGTCCAACAGTAGGTGCAGAGGCGGTCGCGCGGGAGCCCGATTGCGGCGACGAGATCGTCGACAGTCTGGAACACAAGAGAGGTAAGGTTCAGCTTCTCACGGATGAACTCGACCATGCCCTTGTAGGGCTCACCGTTCGGATCGACGTACTTCGCGATGTCGGCGTTCTCCCCCTCGTGCCCGCGAACGTAGCGGCGAGTGATAAGGTCGTACTCGTTCTTCGAGCGCGAAAAGTTGATGAAGCGGCAGGGATAGAGGAGCGGGGGGCACGCGATGCGGACGTTCACTTCCTTGCACCCCTCCTTGTATAGACGGTCGGCCTGCTTGCCGAGCTGCGTTCCGCGCACGATCGAGTCGTCGCAGAAGACGAGGCGGCGGTCCTTGATGAGCCCAGGTATCGTGATGAGCTTCATCGACGCCACCTTCTCGCGCTGGCGCTGGTCCTGCGGCATGAACGACCTCGCCCAAGTCGGCGTGTACTTCACGAACGGACGGGCGAACTTGATGCCTGCCTCGTGCGCGTAGCCGAGCGCGTGGGAAGTGCCGGAGTCGGGAATTCCGCACGCGGCATCGACTTCGGTCGGCGTGCGCTTTGCAAGCGCAGAACCGCAGCGATAGCGAGCCATCTCGACATTGCGCCCCTCGTAGGACGACGCCGGATAGCCGTAGTAGACCCAGAGGAACGAGCAGATCGCCATCTTGTCGCCCGGCTCGATGACAGTCGTCATGCCCTCGGGCGTAATCTCAACCATCTCGCCGGGGCCGAGGTCGCGGACATATTCGTAGCCGAGGTTCGGAAGCGCGCAGCTTTCCATGAGCGCGATCATCCCAGACTCCTTGCGGCCAATCACTATCGGGGTGCGCCCATAGCGGTCGCGCGCAGCATAGAGCCGTCCGTCGCCGGAGAGGAGAAGCAGCGAACAACTGCCCTTTACCTTCTCCTGAACATAGCGAACGCCGGCAACGAGCGAGTCCTGAGTCGCGATCAGCGCGGAGATTACCTCAGTCGGACCGACCATTCCGCTCGTCGTAGAATACTGCAGCTGAGCGTTGTGCGCGAAGAGCTCCTCCTTGATCTCCTCGATGTTCGTCACAAGCCCGACAGTCACTATCGCGAACGCGCCGAGCTTCGAGTACATCACGAGGGGCTGCGGGTCGGTGTCGGATATGACGCCGATGCCGACGTTGCCAGCAAAGCGCGGGACGTCATGCTCAAACTTCGAGCGGAACGGCGAGTTCTGGATGTTGTGTATCGACCGCTGGAAGCCGTTTGGCCCAAGGACGGCCATGCCGCCGCGATGGGTGCCAAGGTGTGAATGGTAGTCCGTGCCGAAGAAGAGGTCGCTTACCGCATCCTCCTTCGAAACGACGCCGCAAAGTCCGCCCATTTAAGTGTTCCTTTCTCCTCTTCAGTTAGCCGGGGCAGGGGTAGTAGCCGGCGCCTCAGCAGCAGGCGCCTCTGCAGCAGGCGCTGGAGTGGCATTCTCGGCGGCAGGCTTGCAGCTCTTCGTGCACGGGCAGGCGAAATAGAGCGCAACCGCGACAATCACGAAGATCGCGAAGAGCCAGCAGAGGACGCGGCAGAGGCGGCACGGCGCGCAGATCGTGAAGCCGCGCGCGCGCTTGATCGAGAAGCGCATCGGGCGGTTGATCGCCCAGCCGCTCGCGTTGAGTATCGCGCCAATGTCACGCTGACGGAGTTTGAACCACGTGAGGATTACGCTCGGGAGCGAGACTACGAGGATGAGCGCCACGA
>JAFYQC010000198.1 GCA_017547265.1 Kiritimatiellia bacterium
CACGCTGCGGGGGGCTCCGCTCGCCCGCCGCAGGGTGCCGAACCGAACGGATGGAAGGGGATAAGCCTGCCTGGCCGGCGTACTTCTTCCGAGATCAAAGACCGGCTACACGCGTAGATGCTCGGGTGACGCCGTTTCGGACAGGGGTTCGACTCCCCTCACCTCCACCAGCCTTCGCTCAGCGAAGCTGAGCTTCGGCTCGGCAAGCCAGACGAAGACTGGCGAGCCGTGCCGAAGTTCTGCGACGGCAGAACGAAGGCTGGTGCCGCGCCGTAGCGCAACGCGCGAAGGCGGGCAGGAACAGACGCCGGCTTGTTGCGCCGTAGCTTCGAAGAAGCGAAGGCGGAAGGCGGGCAGGAAAAGTGAACTTAGAAGGAGCAGAAAGGAAAACGAATTATGACGGGCTTCCACTATGTCTATATGCTATCTGATGCTGCTACCCACACACATCATTATGTCGGCATTACCGAAGACCTGAAGGCAAGGATAGACAAGCACAATTCCGGCCAAGTCAAGCACACATCTAAATTCGCTCCATGGATCGTTGATGTTGCCATAGCTGTCCGCAGCAAACAGGTCGCCACCCGCCTTGAACAGTATTTTAAGTCGGGCGCCGGTCGTGCTTTCGCCAATAAACATCTCTTTCCTTCGAATGCTACCTGAAGTCCGGCAGCGGCCACGTCTTCGCCGCAAGGCACTTTTGATAAGCAATCTCTTCTCTCTTGGTCAGAGTAGTGTCGATGTTTTCTGTTCATTTTGTTTCCTTTCATTGTTTACGGTGGCGTCACGTAACGCCCTCTGTATGTTTATTGCCGCGTAAACGAATTCTTTCGGATATTTCCAAAACCCCTATTGCCCGGAATTAAGAAATATCATATACTACGTAATATGACAAAACACAACATGACAAATGAGATGACAGATAGTGTAAATCCGTTTGCCGAATCAGAAAATGGAGGTTGCCGAATCGTGAAAAAGCGAGGCATTCTGTTGATCGTGTTGCTTTTTGTGGTAGGCATTGTTTTCTTGGCTATTGGCACATTGGTAATCTTGCCAGTGGTTGCACCGAGTCTTGCATGGCGAACTCGGTGCCCAGATATGCAGGAAGCAGCTATCCCGCACCTTAAAAAGCGTGTACATATAGGCATGACATATAATGAGATGGTAGAAGTCATGGGAGAACCAGATGGAGCAGGACGACACTTGCAAAAGGATGGGCGGGAGTTTTATTCCTACAATGTCAATTCGTGGTATAACCGAGGGATAGACATAACTCTCAAGGGAGGACGAATAATCGATATCTTTGAGTACGATTGAAGAAGGACAGATATCTGCCGTTCTCCGAGCAGGCGGCGACCAAATCGCATTGAGTTCAAGAGTCCGAACGCATCGCACCCGATTGACCTCTTTGACATGACTCCGTCAGTGGTTGACCTTTGAGAGTGCCGAATTTGTTTTAGAGACAACGGTCCCTATTTTGAAATGGAAATAGAGAATGTTCCGTTTGAAAGCCGTCAGGAGAAAAAGTCACCGATTCGGCGGAAATATGATACAATAATTGCGTTTCCAAATGGCAGATGAGATGCTTCAGACGGAACTTTGGGAAAATAGGGAGCGGCGGTCCCTATTTTTGCGGGTTCCGTTTGAGAGTCCTGTTACGCCGTTGGACCATGCCGCTGATGATATTGGAGCCTACGGTGAGAGTCCTGATTTGAACGAGAAGTTTGACCTGATAGAAAAATCGGGAGGAAAATATTTCTCTGAACTTGTCCCCAACTTCTATGCGTATGAAAAATAGAGCATGAGACACGTTACTAGACACATCGACCCCGATCCTCGATGGATCACTCGCCGGACGTGGAGAGCCATGTTCTCGGCAACAATTTTGTCTGCGCTTGTCGCGGCAGCGTTGATATATATCGGATGCCATTGGGTACTGGCGCTACTCGCTGCAATTCCGATATGGGCCGTGTGGTTCTATCGTCATCTACCCAGATGGCCGGAGAATCTCGTTCATTGCAGCATAGGTTGGATGAGCGATGTTCTGGATTTATTCCACCTTAGATTCAGGAAAGGAGCGAGCTGATGTACCCCGCTAACAAAGATTGGGACAATCATGTTAGCTGTGGTTGCACCGAGCGCATGGCAGAGCGATTGTCGGCCATTGATGGCGTTGCCATGGAAATCACCCACACGGCGAAACAATACTGGAAGACCAGCCGTGCCAAGGAGAATCGTGGTATAATCTTTCAAGAGGAGTTGAGATGAAGAGCGAAGAGATCAAGAAACTTGTGGCAAAGAGCGAGAATGCCGCCGTCGAGTTCAAGCGGGCTAAAGGCGGCGTTCCCGCCGACTTCTGGCCGTCGTACAGCGCGTTCGCCAACACGGACGGCGGAACAATTATCCTTGGCATCCGCGAAAAGGACGGAAAGCGCGAGATCGAGGGGTTGTCAGACGCGGAAAAGACGGTGGCCGACATCTGGAACGCAGTCAACAACGCCGAGAAGATCAGCGCGAATGTCCTGTTCAACGAGTCTGTCTATCCCGTCGTGGTTGACGGCAAGCAGCTCGTTGTCGTCGAAGTTCCGCGCGCGGAGCGTACAGTCCGCCCGGTTTATGTCGGCGCGGACGTGTTCAAGGGTTCCTACCGCAGAAACGGCGAGGGCGATTACCATTGTTCGCGTGAGACAGTCGAGGGCATGATTCGCGACAAGTGTGCCGAGACGGCTGACAACTGCGTCATCGACGAAATGACGGTTGCCGACCTCGACGCGGACACCATCCGGCGGTATAGGATGTATTTCAGCCAGCTTCGCCCCGGTCATGTGTGGAGCGGATTTTCCGACGAGGGTTTCCTGATGAAGATCGGCGCGGCGGTGCGCGGTCGCGACGGCGTCGTGCATCCCACGATGGCGGGGCTTGTCTGCTTCGGCGACTTCAACGAGATTACAAACGTCCTGCCGTACTTCTTCCTCGACTACCGCGAGCACCTCTCGCCGGATGTCCGCTGGACGGATCGCGTGTGTTCGGGCGACGCCAACTGGAGCGGAAACGTCTTCGACTTCTTCTTCCGCATCAACCAGTCGATCACGGCGGGGGTGAAGGTGCCGTTCAAGATTGCATCCGACAACGTGACGCGGGTTGACGACACGCCGGTACACAAGGCGCTCCGCGAGGTTCTGGCAAACGCGCTCATCCACGCGGACTACCACGGGCGGAGAGGCATCGTGATCGACAAGTACCCCAAGCGGCTGGAGGTCTCGAATCCTGGAACGCTACGCATGAGCAAGTCCGTCGCCATCGCAGGCGGCACGAGTGATGCGCGAAACGGAAAGATATTCAACATCTTCTCGCTGGTGCGCATCGGCGAGCGTTCAGGCATGGGGCTGTCAAGCCTGTATGGCGTCTGGGAGAAGGAGAAGTTCGCCGCTCCGTCCATTGTCGAGTCCTATGAGCCCGACCGCACCAAGGTCATGGTCGAGTTTGAGTCAGATGAGTCGGAACTGGGGGTGAAACCGCCCGAAGTGGGGGTAAAAAGCCAAGAAGTGGGGGTAATTCCATCGGAAGTGGGGGTAAAAGAGCCGGAAGTGATGGAGAAAACTCCCGAAGTGGGGGTAAATCCTGACTTTGAGGTTCTAATGGGAGCCTACAGAAATGATTTTCGTGCCAATGCTCGTCGAGTACTTGCCGCCTTTTCCGAAAACCCAGAACAGGATACTGCACAGATTGCCCGCACTTTGAACATTTCCGAAAACAGCGTGTGGCGAGCTGTTCGCGCTTTGAAAGATGTCGGACTTCTTGTTCGTGAGGGAGCGACCAAAGGTAGCAAGTGGATCGTGAAAAAGTGATGGGACGAAGCAAAACTATCAAGGAAACTAACAAGAAAACTGACAAGAAAGTTCAGGACAAAAGCGGTCATTGGGATGTCGTTTGATGAGCCGCGTGGATGAAAACCCCAGATGGGACAACGCCTAATCTGAACGAAAGGTGAAATCAATGGCAAGAAAGAACATAGGTGCGAAACCCTACATCACCCCAATGCCGGTTCTGATGCTCTCGTCTTACGACGGTGAGGGCAAAC
>JAFYQC010000199.1 GCA_017547265.1 Kiritimatiellia bacterium
GAAGAAGACCGCGGCCAAGGCCGCCAAGGATCTCGCCGCCGCATTCAAGGCCGCCCTTAACGATGCGGTGCCCAAGGCGGAGGGCACGTCCTTCAAGAACTTCGTCACCGCGCTCGCCTCGAAGGGCGTCAGGGTCGTTATAGCGACGCGCGCCGACGTCGAGACGGAGCAGCCGGCGTTCGAGGGGATCTTGGGCGAGAACGGCGTCCTTTACCACGAGGCGTCCGCGACATATGGCAGCGTGAAGTGGGATGCGTGGCGTCGCGCGTGTGCGATGAACAAGCTGCGCAACTTCTCGACTATCGCCGTCACCGGCTCGGGGCTCGGCGTCAAGTCGGCGCTCGTTGCGGGAATGGGCTCAGTCGCCGTCCTCAATCCGCATGTCGCCTATCAGGACTTCGGCGGGGCGGACGAGGTCGTGCGCGAGCTCAATTCCGCTGCGGCCAAGGCGGTGCTCGAGGTCCTCAGGGTCTGACATGTCCGGCATAGAGCGACTGCACGACATAATGACTCGGCTCAGGGATCCCGAGAAGGGGTGCCCGTGGGACCGCGAGCAGACGCTTGAGTCGCTGAAGCCCTGCCTTCTAGAGGAGACGCACGAGCTCCTTGCGGCGATGGATCGCCCGGAGGACAAGGCCAACTACGTCGAGGAACTTGGCGACGTTCTCCTACAGGTCATGTTCCAGTGCGTAATGGCCGAGCAGGAAGGGCGCTTTTCCTTTGATGATGTCGCAAACGCGATTTCAGACAAGCTCGTCCACCGCCATCCCCATGTTTTTGGCGATGTCGACGCGAAGGATTCTGCAACAGTGCTCCGCAACTGGGAACAGATCAAGCAGATGGAGCACAAGAAGGAGTCGCGACATTCCGCGCTCGACGGCGTTCCCGCCGCACTACCTGCGCTCCTCAAGGCCCAGCGCACCCAGGAGAAAGCCGCGCGCGTTGGCTTCGACTGGAAGGACGCCGACGGCCCGATGGAGAAAGTCGAAGAGGAGATTTCCGAGCTCAAGGCCGAGATCGCGGCGAGAAAGAGCGACAAGCCCGCCGATTCCGACAAGGTGAAGGGAGAGCTTGGAGATCTCGTCTTCGCCGTCGCAAACCTCGCTCGCCATCTCAAGGTGGACGCCGAGAGCGCCGCAGAGCTTTCGACCTCGAAGTTTTCCCGCCGCTTCCGCGCCGTTGAGGCGGGAGCAAAGGCCCAGGGCCGCTCGCTCAAGGACATGACCCTTGCCGAAATGGACGAGCTCTGGAACGAGGCAAAGAAGCACGATGACGATTAGCGTCATTGAGCCACATGGATTTTGCGCTGGAGTTACTGCCGCGCTAAAGAAGGCCCTTTCCCTCGCGGCCGCACGCCGCAACGACTCAAGCACTTCCCTCTACTGCCTTCACGAACTCGTCCACAACGAGATCGTCGTCGAAGAGCTTAAAATGCGCGGATTTACATTTGTCGAGAGTCTCGACGAGGTTCCGGACGGCGCGACGGTGCTCTTTTCGGCGCATGGTGTTGCGCCACAGGTGCGGGAGACGGCGAATGCGCGTGGACTCCGCGTTGTCGATGCGACATGTCCCTTTGTAGAGCGAGTCCACAAGGCGGCGCGAGAATTTGCCGCGAAGGGGCTTCGAATAGTCGTCATCGGGCATCCCGGGCATATCGAGGTGAAGGGAATCGTCGGTGAAGTTGATGAAGCCGTCGTGGTTTCCGATGTTGCGGCGGCAAAGAAGCTTTGCGATGCAACGGCAGACACATCCGTATGCCTCGGCGTCGTCAGCCAGACGACGATGAACGCCGACGAAGTTGCCGAGATCGTCGCGGTGCTCAAGACGCGCTTCAAGGTCGAGACGACGGCGGAGGTCTGCAACGCGACGAAGGTGCGTCAGGACGCCGTAAAGGCGTTCGGCGGCGATGCCGTTCTCGTTCTCGGCAGCGCAAGTTCGTCGAACACTGCGCGGCTTTGCGAATGTGCGCCGTGCAAGGCGTTCAGGGCTGGAACGATGGACGAAGTGAAGGCGCTCGACCTCTCGGGAGTGACGCATCTCGGCGTGACTTCCGGCGCATCCACTCCAGAGGAATTTCTAAAGGCCGCAGTCGCATGGCTTCGCGGCGAAAGGACATAATATATGGAAAAGAAGACACAGCAGTTCAAGGCCGAGATCGCGGAAATGCTCGATCTCGTCGTCAATTCGCTCTACTCGAAGAAGGAGATCTTCCTCCGCGAACTCATCTCGAACGCGTCCGACGCGATCGACCGCGCGAAGTTCCTCTCGCTCACCGACAAGGCGCTCGTCGCGGACAATCCCGAGTGGAAGATTCAGATCGCCGCCGACAAGGGCGCGAAGACGCTGATGATTTCCGACAACGGCATCGGCATGGACGCCGCCGAGCTCGAGCAGAACCTCGGCACCATCGCGTCGTCCGGCACGAAGAAGTTCCGCGAGATGCTTAAGGAAAAAGGTGGGGAGTCTCTTCCCGAGCTGATTGGCCAGTTCGGCGTCGGCTTCTACGCGGCGTTCATGGTTGCCGACAAGGTGACGGTCGAGACGATGAAGCGCGGCACCGAAGTCTCGTGCAAGTGGGAGTCCGACATGTCTGGCGGCTACACGATTTCCGACGGCGATCGCGACTTCCCTGGAACTTCGATCACGCTGCATCTCCGTGACGACCAGCTCGACTATCTTGACTGGTGGCGCGTTTCCGACCTCGTTAAGAAGTACTCCGACTTCATCGCCTATCCGATCACCTTCCGCCAGCTCGACGTGCCAAAGGACGAGAAGGAAGAGGACAAGAAGTCGCGCGAGGAGCGCGAGGCGAAGCCGCTTAACACGATGGTCGCCCTCTGGAAGCGCGCGAAGAAGGACGTCAAGGACGAGGAATATGCCGAGTTCTACAAGCACCTGACGCACGACTGGGAGGGACCGTTCGAGACGATTCCCTTCGGCGCCGAGGGGCAGGTCGAGTTCAAGGCGCTTCTCTTCATCCCTAAGAAGGCGACGATGGAACTTTTCATGCCCAACCAGAAGCGCGGGCTTTCGCTCTACGTCAGAAACGTCTTCATCGGCGACGACATCGAGATGCTGCTCCCGACATGGCTCAGGTTCGTGAAGGGCGTCGTCGATTCAAGCGACTTGCCGCTCAACGTCTCGCGCGAGATGCTGCAGGACGACGCGGTGATTCAGAAGATCAAGTCCGCGGTCACGGCGAAGGTGCTTTCCGCGCTAGAGGAAATCAAGAAGAAGGACGCGAAGCGCTACGACGAGTTCTTCACTTCGTTCGGCACGGTCCTGAAGGAAGGCGTGCACGTCGACTGGGAGAACGCCGACCGCATCAAGAAGCTCCTCAAGTGGCCGTCCGCGCGCACCGACGCCGGCAAGCGCATCTTCCTCGACGACTACGTGAAGGACATGGCCTCTGGACAGAAGGACATCTACTATCTCGTCTCCGAGCGCGAGGAGGACGCGCGTCGTTCGCCACAGCTCGAGGCCGCGAGGAAGCACGGCTGCGACGTGCTGCTTTTCTGCGACCCTGTCGACGAATACCTCACTGAGTCGCTTCGCGAGTTTGACGGCAAGAAGTTCGTCGATATCGCGAAGGGCGACGTCAGCTTTGGCAGCGATGACGAGAAGAAGGCCGAGAAGGACGCGAACGAAAAGGCGGCGAAGGACCTGAAGCCGTTCCTCGACGCAGTGAAGAAGGAACTTGAGTCGCACGTCTCCGACGTTCGCGTCTCCACGCGTCTCGTCGACTCGCCTTGCTGCCTCGTCCAGCAGGAGCATGCGCTTCCGCCGTCGATGCTTCGCATGATGCGCGCGATGAAGCAGGAAGTCCCGGACGAAAAGCGCATCCTCGAGGTGAACCCGAACCATCCGCTTATAGCGAAGGTGAAGGGGCTCGAGGGCGACGCGCTCAAGGACGCCGTTACGCTTCTCTACGACTCGGCGCTCGTCGCCGAGGGCTCGCCCGTTCCCGACGGCGCGAAGTTCGCGCAGCTCCTCGCTGTGCTTATGATGAAGTGATCGAACAAGGCAGAGAAAGAAGGAGCCAGATCATGGGTAACGAAAACACAGCCGAAAGCAAACGACTCTTTTCGCTCGACGCGCTGCGCGGGCTTGACATGATTTTGCTGACTGTAATTGCGCCGCTCGTGAATGCGGCGCAGAGGGGCTGGAAGTGCTTTCCCGACTCGTTCATGCATCAATTCAACCATTACTGGTGCGGCTTCACTTTGTTCGACATCATAATGCCGCTTTTCATCTTCATGTGCGGTGCGGCGATTCCGCTTGCGCTCGATAAGCGGCTTGCCGCAGGCGGCGGGTTCTGGCGGCATGTCCTTGGGCGCGTGGCGCTCCTGTGGGCGGCGGGCGGACTCGTTCAGGGCGACTGGATCACTCTTGACCCACTGTCCGTTTCTCCATTCTCGAACACGCTTCAGTCGATTGCCGTCGGCTATCTCGTCGTGGCGGCAGTTTTGTATGCTAGGAAGAACGTCTTGGCGATAGTCGTGCCGGTTGCCTGCGCGGTTGTCTATACGGTTGCGCTCGCGGCGTATGGAGACTATGACAAGTTCAGCAACCTTGCGTACAAGATCGACATCTCCATACTTGGCGCCGTCTTGCCTGCGGGGAACCGCTGGTTGGAGAACCCGAGTTACTACACGTGGTTTTTCACTTCGCTGATGTTCGTGGTCATGGCATTTGCCGGATACCACGCGACTCGCATTCTTCAACGAGTCGAAGGCGGTTGGCGCAAGGCTGGCGCATTGGCGCTTTACGGCGCGGGGTTCCTTGTCGTCGGCGCGGTGTCGCTCGTGTGGATTCCGTGCATCAAGCCAATCTACACGCTTTCGTTCACTTCGCTTGCGATGGGCGTGTGCGTCCTGTTGCTTGCGGTGCTCTACGTCGTCAACGATGTCCTTTGTTATAGAAGGGGCTGGGCACCGGTCCTCTTCTTCGGGCGCATGGCGCTTGCGGCCTACTTCATTTCGCATTTCTTCAGGCCTGTTCTCAGGGCGGCGGCAGAGCTCTTCGGTAACGGCTTCTGCCGCTATCTCCCCGACTCGGCGCGCCCATTTGTGATACAGGTGTTCATTACGGGCTGCCTTGTTGTCGCGATGCTTTTCTGGCGTCGCATCAAGGCCAAGCGATAAGGTCGGGTCGCTAGACGGCAATGCGCTGAAGCTCTCTAGAAGTTATGGTATAATATGCGCAGGGATGGATGTCTCGCGCAGAGAGTTTCTAGTCGGTTCGGCGGCGTGCGTCGCGTGTGCGTCGTGTGCTCCGGCCCATCCACCCGAAAAGGGAAAGGAAGGACAGGGCATGTTAAAAGGCATTTCTCCGGTTGTTTCTCCGGATCTCCTTAAAACGTTGGCCGAGATGGGCCACGGCGACGAAATCGTCATTTCCGACGCTCACTTCCCGGGCCACACCTTCAACGCCCGCACCCTGCGTGCCGACGGCATCGGTGCAGACCGGCTTCTCGCCGGGATAATCCCTCTCTTCGAGCTTGACGCCTACGCGACGCCTGTCGTAATGATGGCCGCCGTTCCCGGCGACACGCTCGACCCCGCGGTCGAGGCGAAGTACCGCAAGGCGCTTGGCTACGACGGCACGATCGAGCGCATGGAGCGCTTCGCGTTCTACGAGCGCGCGAAAAAGGCGTATGCCGTCGTAGTCTCGGGCGAGACGGCGAAGTACGGCAACATCATCCTCAAGAAGGGCGTTACGCCGGTCGCCTGACGATGCGCAAAGCGCGGCCAAACGGGATTGAGCGGCTCGAGAGCTATCTCGTCAAGCTCATACAGGAGAAGGGTGCGGACCTCGACCAGCCCTTCGGCATCCGCATGCTGCTCGCGTTCCTCAAGTTCGCGAGCTGCCTTTTCGCCGCCGGCGTCGCCATTCGCTATTTCCTCTACCGCACTGGGCTAAAGCGCCGCTATCCGCTCGGCATCCAGGTGATCTCGATCGGCAACGTGACTGCTGGCGGCACGGGCAAGACTCCAGTGACCGAGATCTTCGCGCGCACGCTCGCCGCCGAAGGGCGCAAGGTCGCGATTCTCTCGCGCGGCTACCGCCGCAAGGAGGCGCCGTGGTGGGTTCGCATGTTCACGCAGGTCGTCTCGAAGCCGCTCGTCGTCTCGGACGGCAGGCATGTCCTTCTCGACTCCGCGACTGGCGGCGACGAGCCGTACATGCTCGCGTCGAATCTCCCGGGTGTCGCCGTTGTCGTTGACCGCGACCGCGTGAAGGCTGGGCGGTATGCGATCAAGCGCCTCGGCTGCGACACGCTGATTCTCGACGACGGCTTCCAGTACCAGAAGCTCAAGCACTCGATAGAAGTTGTTCTCGTCGACGCGACAAACCCCTTCGGCAACGGACACATGCTTCCGCGCGGCGTCCTGCGCGAGCCGGCGCGCCACCTGAAGCGCGCGGACATAATCTTCCTCACGAAGTGCCGCGGCGACGTGTCGGCGGTGCGCGACGAGATTCGCCGTTACAACGCCACTGCCGAGATTGTCGAGTGCAACCATGCGCCGAAAGTCCTTAAGGACGTGTGGAGCCGCGAGGAATATCCGCTTTCTTGGCTCGAGGGTAAGACGACTTGCACGCTCTCCGGCATCGCCTCGCCAAAGGGCTTCGAGAATTCCCTAAGGCACCTCGGCGCGAAGGTCGTGTGGTGCGAGCGCTACGCAGACCACCACCGCTACGACGCGAGCGAAGTCCTCTACGCGCTCAACCGCACTGCCGACATGGGTGCAGATGCGCTCGTCACTACCGAGAAGGACGCAGTGCGCTTCCCGCGCTTCGAGACGACGCCTGTCCGCTGCCTGTATCTTCGCATAGCGATCGAGATAATCTCAGGCCGCGAAAGTTTTGACCAGATCATCAACCGCATTTGCTTCCGGCAGCGCTCTTGATCGGGGTTTCTGCCGAGCCGCGACGAAAGAAAAGGAACGAGACGATGAAGAAGATAGCCGCGTATTCACTTGCTATGTTTGCGCCGTGTGTGGTTGCGTTTGCCGCGCAGCCCACTGGAACGGAGTGGAAGGAGCCGGAAAATCTGTCGTTCGGACGCGAGGAGCGCCGTTCGGCGTTCTCGAGCTTCGACACGCTTGAAAACGCGCTCAAGATTCTCCCCGAGTTCTCGGAGCGCACGATCTCGCTCGACTCAGACACTGCATGGAAGTTCAAGTGGTCGCCTGATCCAGCGTCGCGTCCAGTCGGCTTTGAGAAGCCGAGCTACGATGTCTCAGCATGGGACACAATCAAGGTTCCGTGCTCGTGGCAGGCGTACGGCGCGAACGGCAAGGGCGGGTGGGGAACGCCTATCTACACGAACCAGACGTATCCCTTCAAGCGTGACCAGCCGGACGTGATGGGCGAGCCGCCGAAGGACTGGACCGCCTACTCCGCGCGCAATCCCGTCGGCTCCTACCGCCGCGACTTCGAAGTTCCCGAGAAGTGGAACGGACAGGAAATCTTCCTCAAGTTCGACGCGGTCGATTCGTTCTTCTACCTCTGGGTCAACGGAGAGTATGTCGGCTTCTCGAAGGACTCGCGAAATCCGACAGAGTTCAATGTCACGAAGTTCGTGAAGCCCGGTAAGAATGTCGTTGCGCTTGAAGTATATCGCTATTCGGACGCGTCGTATCTCGAAGACCAGGACATGTTCCGTCTTTCCGGCATCGCCCGCTCAACCTGGCTTCTCGCAAGGCCGAAGACGCGCATCAGAGATTTTACGGTGACGCCAAGACCCGTCGACAAGAATGTCCTGAAGGGCAATTGGCTGCTCGATGTAGACGTCGACGCGGCTGCGCCAGTGGGGAAGGAGCTGTCGCTTTTTGTAGAGCCGAAGTTGTATACGATGGATGGTGTGCGCATTCCAGCGCAATGTAAGAGTAGGCCAAGGGGATTTGAGCTGTTCGTGTCGTCACCCAAGCTTTGGAGCGCCGAGGAACCCAACTGCTACAAGTTGGTGTTGAGCGTCGTTGACTTGAAACGCGTGACAAGAGACGAGGTGGGCGAATATGTTTCTTGCCTTGTCGGCTTCCGCACTTCAGAAATCCGCGACGGACGCTACTACTTCAACAACGAGAAGATCAAGCTTCGCGGCGTGAACAGACACGAGACCGATCCGATGTACGGGCACTACGTTCCGCGCGAGAGGCAGCTTGAGGACATTCGTCTCATGAAGGAGGCGAACGTCAACCACATCCGCAACTCGCACTACCCGCAGGACGACTACTTCTACTACCTCTGCGACATCTACGGTATCTACGTGATGGACGAGGCGAACGTCGAATCCCACGGCTACTACTACGGCGAGGCGTCGCTCTCGCATCGCAAGGAATGGGAGAAGGCGACGGTCGCGCGCAACATCGACATGGTGAGGCGCAACCGCAACCATCCGTGTGTCACGATGTGGTCGCTCGGCAACGAGGCGGGCCCGGGCGAGAACTTCGCGGCGGCTGCGGCGGCGATCCGCAAGATCGACACCTCGCGCCCCTTGCAGTACGAGCGCGACAACTCCGTCGTCGACATGGACTCCAACCAGTATCCTGGCGTCGACTGGGTTCAGTGGAAGTCGAATGACCATAAGGCGAAGAAGCCGTTCTACATTTCAGAATACGCGCACAACATGTGCAACGCGATGGGCAACTTGAAGGACTATCAGGACGCGATCGAGTCGTCTGACGTGATCCTCGGCGCGGCGATTTGGGATTGGGTGGACCAGGGACTTTATAAGAAGAACAAAGACGGAAAGATGATCCTTGCCTACGGCGGCGATTTTGGAGATGTGCCGAATGACGGACAGTTCGTGATGAACGGTGTGATTCTCTCCGACCGCCGTCCGGAGCCCGGTTACTACGAAGTTAAGCACGTTTTCCAGCCGTTTGACATCAAGTTCTCCGAAGACGGAAAGAAGGTGACGGTCAAGAACCTGGACTACTTCAGGCAGGCGTCAGGATATACGCTTAACATAGCGGTGCTTGGGGCGGAAAAACCGTTGAAGGCATCGCATCCTCTCGACATTACTCCGCGCGGTAGCGCGACATTCGATGTCGCAGGGATCAAGCCGGGGGCGGTCTGCGTGAGGTGCGCGATAGTCCTTGACGAGGATGATGGGTTGCTGAAGAAGGGACATGTCGTCGCGAACGGTCAGTTCGACATCAAGGGAATATTCGACGCAGAGAACAGGATTGCCGTAAAGTCGGAAGGGAATGTGGATGATGTCTCCGATGCGATATCGATCGGCTTTAGGGCCGGCGGTACCGAAGTCCGCTTTGACCGCATGTCGGGCGCGCTCGTCTCGTACAAGAAGGGTGGGCAAGAGTTTCTTCTTGCCCCGATGACTGTCGATGCGTTCCGTGCGCCGAGTTCCAACGAGGTAGGGCTCGGCGACAGGTGGGCGATGGCCGGTCTCCGCGAACTTGTGCAGAAGGCGACCTCGATCTCCGAGGTGACGACGAATCCCGATGGATCCAAGACGTTCACGCTCGTCGCGGACGTGCGCGGCAAGCAGAAGGAGCATCTTATCGGTTTTGGCGGGCGCACTGGAAAGCAGGCGGAATTTGTGCGGGTTGGAGACGCCCTGCCGAGTGATCCGCATTTCTCAGTCGCGCAGAAGTGGACGGTCTTCGGCAACGGCAACGTGGCGTGCCAGTCTGAGATCCGTTCGCGCGGACGCGTGATGGAACTTGCGCGAATCGGCTACCGCCTGACGCTTGATAAGAGTTTTGATAGGGCGAGCTGGTTTGGAGCGGGGCCTTTCGAGAACTATCCCGACCGCGTGAGCGGCGCGTTTACTGGATGGTGGCAGAGGGGCGTTGCCGAAATGGTGGAGCGTTATGCGAAGCCTCAGGATATGGGCATGAGGTGCGGTGCGGCCTGGACAGCGCTTATGGGCGGCGGCAAGATGTTCATAGCCATGTCGCTTGGCGAGCCGTTCTCGTTCTCGGCGATTCCGTATTCGCCTGCCGAACTTGCGCTTGCTATGCATCCGGAGGAACTGCCGGAAGTCACCAAGACAGAACTGGGGATATTCGCGGCGGTGCGCGGGCTTGGCGGCGCGTCGTGCGGCCCTGGGCCGCTTGGCAGGGACATCGTTCGCAACAACAAGACGTTTGTCCTCGACTTTATGATCGGGGCGCCTTCGGACATCAACAAGCTGCCCTACCTGCCGCACCCCGAGCTGCCGCCGGATGTGCGGACTGGCGAGGACATCGTGCCGACGGTCGTTGCGTGCTCGTCGGCAGAGCCGGGCGAAGGCGATGCCGAGCACCTCGTTGACGGCGATCTCTCGACAATCTGGCATAGCCAGTATGGTGTCACGCTCACAAAGTATCCGCACTCCGTCACGGTCGACATGGGTCGCGACTTGACGGCGAAGGGCGTCTCGATTTGGCAGCGTCAGAACGGTCCCAACGGCAACGTGAAGAACTTCAAGTTCGAGGTCTCCGAGGATGGCAAGGCGTGGCGCGAAGTCGTTGCGTCGCAGCTGAAGCAGGGCGCGGCCGAGCAGAAGTTCGCGTTTGCCGCACCCGAGAAGCTGCACTACTGGCGCTTCACGGGGCTCAATGAGCATGGCGGCCGCGAGTTCGCCTCCCTCGCTGAAATACGAGTCGAGTAGACGTTAGTCGCTAGGGCAATATGCGTTTGCCGCAAAGACGCCGCGCCAACTTGCGCGACGGAAATCGGCTCGCGGTTGCGAGCCGTCCTCTTTCAAGTTGTCCTCGCAGTTGTTTCAGTTGTTTCCAAATTACCGCATCATCAGACAATGGGGTCACAGACAAGACCCCATCGTCTAGACCCCATCGTCTCTGATATCTGCATTAATCTCTATTGTCTTGGGCGGACTTTCCCGACGGGCGTCAGGAAATATGCGTTCTCGCTGAACTTGTAGGACTTGCCGCCGAAGATGGAGTCCAGTTTGTCGAGCGTATACTCGCCGCAACGGGCTGTGGTATACATGCGGTACGACCTGGTGGAAGATGGATAGAATGTCACGGCGTCCGCTGAATCTCCGAATGCGGACGAGTCGACGCTGGCGAGCCTGGAGAACTCGAACCTTACGAATGATTTCCCGTCCCACTTCATCGGCAGGACGGATGGATCGACGTTTGCGGAAATCATCAACAGCAGACGGTCACGTGGATTGGCTGCCGTCATGTCGACAAGAACCGACCAGTTCTTGGCGATCTGGATGAGACGGTTCGTCTGGTCGCCTTCGTCCAGGTTGTGTATCGCGCGCATGAACTCCACCGTGTTGGAGGCTGAGGAGAGTCTCGCCAAGAAGTCAACTTCCTTGACGCGGCGATCGTAGCACCGGCAATTGAATCGCCGGAAAGCATCGTCTGCACTTCTAGAGAGCTCGTCCAGCTTGTCGTGTTGCTTGGCTTCGCGGAGGGGGTCGTAGACAGCCATTCTGCACGCCAGTTCCGCGACCAGCTTCTGGGGGAATTTCTTGCCATCTGCCCATGTTGCCGTAAATTCGTCCCGAAGCCGCTTCAGCTCGTCGCGGATTTCCGCCTCCGCTGGCTTGTCCCCTCTCTTCACGGCCTGCGTCAAGCGGCCTTTCAGATTCAGAAGGACGGATATCTGCTCCCTGACCCAGTCTTTGTGCAGTCTGTAGCTGATGCCGATTTCCCGAGGGGGCGAATCGATTGTGGCCAGGCATTTCTGCCTGTCTGAAAAAAAGCTTCTGAAAATGTCGATTCTGTAGCTGTCCATTGTCGACCTGCTGCCATCAATGTATGGTGTGGCAAACTGGGTGAGCAAGCAGATCAGAAGGTTGAAGATGAAGCGAAACGAGATGTGCCAGAACCCGTAGGGGACAACAGGAACGGTGCCTGACAGCCACAGGCAGTTTCCGCAGCCTTCGGAATGTTCGACGGCTTCGCACTCGTCCAGCGCGACCAGTCTGGAATACTCGAGGAAGGCCATTATCACGATGCCGAATTCCTTGTGGGCCCCGCCGCATGGCAATTTGCGCCTTGCCGCGTCGGAGTCCTTGTTTTGGGCTTCGACGTGTACAAGGAAGGCGTTGTCGCTAAATACGGAAACGGGCCTCCACAGGGGGATGAAGCGTGTGTCGGGCGCACAGGGGAACGTCTTCCATTTCCGCGGCCAAAGACGTTTGCGGCGCCAACGTCCATTTTCCCCGTCGATGACGACTTCCAACCTTTCAAAACACGATGCCAAGGCTGTGGCCGCAAGGAGCACGGGAAGCACAAGGAACAGCACCGAGAGGAACAACGAGCGCCCATATAGGATGTAGGATATGAATAGCAATACGGACAGTAAAATCCAGAAGCCCCATTTCTTCAACGGATTTTCACGCAAGGCTGTGCGCAGACGGCGTTTGCCGTTCTCCCACAATGCGATCTCGACGCGCGGTCCGGCCTTGGAAAGCAGAAAGTCGCGCAGCCGCGTCCTGTACTCGAACTGCATGCGCGAATGCAGGGCTCCGCACCTCGGACACGTCGCCGTGTCCGTGTCATTGTCCCATTGGTCTTCAGGGATGTCGCATTCGCATTTGCAGCATTTCATTCGGGCGTCTTTCCTGTCTGGATTGCAAATTGCGGGCAGTATAGCAAATTGTGCATGTGCGCGCAACGAGAGCGCCGACACACAAGGATTTCACATGGAGCGTCCACGGCTGCCCCCATAGTCTTACGGAGCTTTCTACACGTTCTACTGTTCTTTGTGGCTAAACCCCTTTGACTCTGCATAAATATCTCGTTGCACCCGTTAGATATTACCGCCTGATGCCTGGCGTCTGACGGGTTGGCGCGTTTTTGGTATAATACAAACAATATGACCCCTGAAGTTCCGATGACGAGACCTCTCGCCAATGTGTTGCACATTGCGGCATTGGCGGCTGTAGTCGTCTTCGCGTCCGCCTTCGACTGGAAGCCGAAACCGACTGCCGAACTCAAGGCCGATCTTGTCGCCTACGCGAACAGCGTCGGCGAGACGGAACTTGCAGAGGCCGTGAATGGCGCGTCTGGCACGGCGGAATGGATGCGTGCCGCGATCAAGCGCGGGTCGGAGCTCCTTAAGGCGAGCGAAGGCGGCGACTTCAACGACAAGAACCGTGAACACGGGCTCAGGATCATCGACTATCCCCTCCACCTCGACAACTACGACCAGGAGCGGTCGAGCGCCGAGGACAAAAAGGCGTTCAATGAAGTCGTACGCGACTATTGCGTCTCCGCTCGCGAGAGGGTGTTCTCAGAAGTCGCCGCCGCGAAGATCCCCGAGGGCAGCCTGCGCCTCTGGCGCATCTACAACATGGGATACATCATCAAAGGGCCGAAGCACACCGTCGCAATCGACATCACCGCCCGCCCCGAACTCTACACCGCCAGCGGCAAATACTTCGTGAAGGACACCAACACTGTCATTTGGTGCAAGGCGGACTGGAATCGGCTTGCCGAACTCGCGGACATGATCTTCGTCACCCACCCGCACGGCGATCACTACAACCGCGCGGGAATTGAGGCGTTCGTCGAGGCCAATAAGCCGGTCGTCGTTCCGTGCGACCTCGTGGCGTATGCCGCGAACCGTCCGCCGAAGAAGGGTCCCGACGGCAAGTATGTGGCCGAGAAGGAAATCCTCACCACGGCTCCGTGCTGCGTCAAGCTGACCGAGGATCATCTTGAGCCCGTCGACGTCGGTGGCGTGAAGGTGAGGAACTTTCTCGGAAACCAGGGCGTGAACGTGCCCTGCAACGTGTATCTCATCGACATCGACGGCGTGCTTGTGGCGGACAATGGCGACAACTACGACATGGACAAGGAGCGGATGCTTTCGAAGTGTCCGCCGGCCGACGTCGTCATCGCCTCGACCTGGAACAACGTCCAGGGCATGGTGAATTGCTGCGCGGGCGCTCCCGGCTTCGACCGCACGAAGTCCGTGCTGCTGCCTTCCCACGAAAACGAGCTCGGCCACAGCGTCGACCATCGCGAGTCGTACCGCGAGATGTTCACGCGTAAGGACCGCCTCGGGAATAGGGAATTCCCCTGGCCGCGCGTCCATCCCCTTGGCTACGGCGAAAGCTTCCTTTTCACGAAAACAAAGTAGAGAAACGACATGACATTCGACATACTTACGGCAATCTCCCCGATCGACGGACGCTACGCGAACAAGTGCCCCGAACTGCGGGATGTGTTTTCCGAATACGGCCTCGTTAAGCGCCGCGTCCTCGTGGAGTGCACGTGGCTCGAGGCCCTGTGCGACGCGAAGGAGATCAAGGAGTGCAAGCCGCTCTCCGCGAAGGAGCGCAAGGCGCTTCGCGCGATCGCGTCCGAGTTCTCTGTCGCTGACGCGCAGCGCGTCAAGGATATCGAGAAGACGACGAACCACGACGTAAAGGCGGTCGAGTATTTCCTCAAGGAGAAGGTGAAGGGCACTTCGCTCGAGAAGCGCGGCGAGTTCATCCACTTCGCCTGCACGAGCGAGGACATCAACAACATGTCGCACGCGCTCATGCTTCGCGACGGCAAGAAGGTGCTGCGCGCTGCGATGGACGAGATGACGGCGAAGATCGCTGCAATGGCGAAGGAGTGGGCCAAGGTCCCGATGCTCGCGCACACGCACGGACAGCCCGCTTCCCCGACGACCGTCGGCAAGGAGCTTGCCGTCGTGACGGCCCGCCTCAGGCGCCAGGCCGCCGAGATCGACCGTCTCGTCATGCCCGCGAAGATGAACGGCGCGGTCGGTAATTTCAACGCGCACCTCTCGGCTTATCCGAAGACCGACTGGGAGAAGCTTTCCCGTAAGGTCATCGAGTCGCTGGGGCTTAGGCAGAACCACCTCACCACGCAGATCGAGTCGCACGACGGAATAGCCGAACTCTTCGACGCGTTCTGCCGCTGGAACTCGGTGCTCCTCGACTTCGACCGCGACATTTGGATGTACGTCTCGATGGGCTACTTCAAACAGCGCACGATAAAGGGCGAGATAGGCTCGTCGACGATGCCGCACAAGGTGAACCCCATCGACTTCGAGAACTCTGAGGGCAACCTCGGCCTCGCGAACGCCGTCCTCGGCTTCATGGCGAGGAAGCTTGCGATCTCCCGCATGCAGCGCGACCTCACCGACTCGACGACGCTTCGCAACATGGGCGTTGGTTTCGGCTACACGCTCATCGCGATCCGCTCGACCCTCAAGGGTCTCGGGAAGCTCGAGCTTAACGCCGAGCGTCTCGCCGAGGACCTCGACCGCAACTGGGAAGTCCTCGCGGAGCCGATCCAGACCGTCATGCGCAAGGTCGGTATGGATCATCCTTACGAACGGCTCAAGGAACTGACGCGCGGAAGGCGCGTGACGGCTGAGATCATGCGCGACTTCGTCAAGGCGCTGCCGCTCCCGAAGGATGACAAGGCGCGTCTCATGAAGCTGACTCCTTCGACCTACATCGGGCTCGCCGAGAAGCTCGCGCGCCTCGCGTAAGGAACATCCTGCTGCATGAACGCGTCTGCCGCGAGCGTGGAGAACTGGCTCGGGGCCCAGTCGTTTGGCGAGCAGCGCGGCGGGCTGCTCGTGCGCGGAGAGATCGTTGACGAATGGCGCGTCGAGGCGTATCTCGGCCGCGGGCTTTCCGCTGAAGTCTATCGCGTGACGAATGTCCGCTTCGGTCACGACGGCGCACTCAAGCTTCTCGTCGACGGCTCGCGCGGGCTCGCGGCGCGCTTCGCCGCAGAGTCGGACGCGCTTCGCTTCCTTTCGCTTCGGGCGCTTCCGCGTTTCATGGGCTGCGGCACGTGGAAAGGCGCACCATACTATGTGATGGAGTATCTCCAGCCGCTGCCCGACCCGATGCCGCGCCGCGAAGTGCCGCGCTTCATGAACAGGGTGGCGAAGGCGGTCCACACGCTCCACGACGCTGGCTACATCCACCGCGACTTGAAACCCGGCAACATCTTGAGGCGCGCGAACGGCGAGCCAGTCCTTATCGACCTCGGGCTCGTAAAGCGGCGTGGCACGATGGTGTCCGACCCGATAGTGCGCCACGGCCGCGGCATATCGATCATCGACGGAAAGCCCGTCGGCGTCGGGACTCTCGACTACGCCGCGCCCGAACAGCTTTTGAAGGGCGAGGCGTCGGTGCAGAGCGATGTCTTTGCGCTCGGGAAGATTCTCCGCGCGCTCTACGAGGGGCGACCGCCTGCGAGCGTGAAGCCGATCATCCGCAAGGCGACGCGCGAACTTCCAGGCGACCGCTATGAGTCGGCCGACGCATTTGCCGCGGCGCTTCGCCACCGCAACTATTTCCGTTCTTTTCTTGGCATCCTGCTGCTCGTCGCAGTGGCCGCGGGGCTTGTCGCGCTTGGGCATCTCGACGACTTGCGGCGCTGGGCGGGAAAGCGGTTCAATGCGCCGCCTCGCGTCCTTACTGTTGCAAAGGCGCACGACGAGACCTACGCCGCGTATTTCGTTCGTCTCAAACAGCTCGCGGTTGACGGAAGTCCGGTGGCGCAGTGCGCTCTTGCCGAGGCGTACATGTACGGACAGGGAACGGCGACGAATCTCGAGGAGGCCGTCCGCTGGTATCGCACTGCGGCGGTGGCGGGCAACTCCGATGCGCAGGCGTCGCTCGGGCTCTGTCTCTTTCGCGGCTGGGGCTGCGAGAAGGACATCGACGGAGCGATAGAGTGGTACACCCGCGCGGCGGCGCAGAAGAACCTTTCCGCGATGAACGATCTCGCGTTCTGCCGGCTTCACGGCATAGGCGTCGAGAAGGACGCCGAGGGTGGCTTTGCCCTTGCGCTCGAGGCGGCGAAGAACGGTCATGCTCCCGCGCAGGCGCTCGTCGGTGAATGTTACCTTGAGGGCATCGGCGTTGAACAGGACATCGCCTCCGCCGAGACATGGCTCTACCGCGCCGCGCGTCTCGGCAACAAGCGCGCAAAGGCGCTCCTCGAATCACGCTGACATAGAGCGCATTATACAGGGGGTTGACGGCTCAGGGGTCAGTGCGCTATAATATCGCAACCGTGGTTACAGTAACCGCGGTTGCTAAAGAAAGGTTGTATCATGAAATTCTTCGACAGGGCATCGGAACTCGCCGACTTGAGGGAGATTCGCAAACGCAGCGAAGAGGTGGCGCAGTTTACCGTTGTGACTGGCCGCAGGCGGGTAGGTAAGACATCTCTGGTGGTGAAGTCGCTGGAGGGCGAGACTTATGTCTATCTCTTTGTCGAGAGGAAAAGCGAGAAGGACCTTTGCGAGACTTTCGTCATGGAGATCAACAAGAAGCTTGGCGACGTGATGCTGGGCACGCCGGAAAGATTTGAAGACATATTCGGTGCGTTGATGAAGCTTGCCGCCAGTCGTCATCTGAATGTCGTTATCGACGAGTTTCAGGAATTTCGGAAGATAAACGGCGGCATATTCTCGTCGATCCAGAAACTGTGGGATCTTCACAAGGGGAAGTCGCGCATAAACTTGATTGTAACAGGCAGCGTGAATACACTCATGGCCAGACTTTTCCGAAACCGTCGTGCGGCGCTGTACGGAAGGGAGACGGCCTTCATGGTGGTAGAGCCGTTTGCCACCGACGTGCTGAAGGAGATAATGGCGACGTACCATCCGGGCTACAAAGCAGAGGACTTGCTGGCTCTGTGGACGTTTACAGGCGGTGTCGCAAAGTACGTGGAACTCCTGATTGACACTAAAAGCTGGACGCGCGAATCCATGATAAAGGAGATTGTCCGGGCAAACTCGCTTTTTCTCGACGAAGGCCGGGCGGTGCTTGTCGAGGAGTTTGACAAGGAATACGGTGTCTACTTCTCAATTCTTTGCGCCATAGCTCGCGGAAAGACGTCTAGAAACGAGATAGAGCAGACGGTCGGACGGCAGGTGGGTGGATATCTCGCGCGACTTGAGAACGACTATGCCCTGATTCGCAAGCATCAACCGATTTTCGCCAGAACCGCGGCGAAGACTGCGAGGTATGAACTCAACGACATGTTCCTTGTGTTTTGGTTCAGGTTCATGTACCGCTACAGCTACATACTCGAGTTGAAGGGTTACGAGCAACTGCGTCAGATCGTAAGGAGGGACTATCCTGTCTTCAGCGGTCACGCGCTGGAGGAGTATTTCAGGCGCAAGTTCGCCGAGTCTGGACAATGGACGCGCATCGGTTCGTGGTGGGATCGAAAGGGCGAGAACGAGTTGGACATTGTTGCAGAGAACGAGTTAACTGGTAAATATGCCATTTGCGAAGTCAAGAGACAGAGCGGGAAGATCGACCTTGATTGCGTTGCGGGTAAGTTTGCGGCATTCCAGCGGGCTACAGGCAAATGGCAGAGGATCAAGCCAAGGTTCCTCGCGCTGTCGCTTGCTGACATGTAGCCGCCGATTCTGGGCAACAGCGGTCAATCGCGGCACTTTTGCCGCGGACGCGTTTTTGCTATAATCACTTTCACATGGAAATGCCCAAGGAGATAGCAGGTGGCTTTTGTGCACGTCCGCGCGACGCGCATAAGCGTTCCGTCGGCACCGTTACGGTCGTCGGCGGCTCGCATGGCTTTCCGCATGCGCCGGTGATAGCTGGCCTCGGTGCGCGTTCCGCTGGCGCGGGGCTTGTCCGTCTCGTCGTGCCCGAGGAGTCGCGTTTCGCAGCAGGAGCGCTGCTGCCCGAGGCGACGGTGTCTGACCTTGGTGGCGATATTCCGCTTTCCGATGTAACTGTTGTCGGGCCTGGGCTCGGGCTTGGCGAGGAAGCGGCGACTCTTGTGCGCGATATGCTTTCTAAGGAAGGGCGGCTAGTAGTCGATGCCGATGCGTTGACCCATCTCGCCGCGATATGCAAGTCTGGGAGCCGCGACGGCGGCGCGACGATTGTTGTGACGCCGCACGAGGGAGAGGCGGCGCGGCTCCTTGGCGTTGCCGCTGCCGATGTTTCGCGCGACAGGCGTTCCGCCGCGAAGGAGATTGCGAGGCGTTATCGCGCCACCGTTGTTCTGAAGGGTCCTGGTACGCTTGTTGTTTCGCCGGATGGCGAGAAGGTGTACGAGAATTCGACAGGCAATCCATTTATGGCGCTTGGCGGGATGGGCGATCTTCTTTCAGGCGTTGTCGCTGCGAGGTGGGCGTATCTCGGCGGCGAGGCGTTTCTTTCTGCGGCTGCGGCAGCGTGGATTCATGGCGCTGCGGGCGATGCGCTTGTCGCAGACGGCGGTGATATGTCCATTGTGAACATGGCCGACCGCATCGGTTCGATGCGAGTCCTCCTCGACAGCTAGCATCCCCTGCCGTGCAGGGGCTATCCTGTGCGTGTTGTGTGTGTGCTGTGTGCGTGCTGTGGTGGTTTGCCTTCCAGTGTGCGGTCACGGTCGGGGCAACGGTGCTCGCACCCCTGCTAGGGCATCCGCTTCGCGGACTCCTCCCTTCGGTCGTCGGGGGATACCACGAGAAATGGCCGATTAGCGCGTCCTTGCGACCGCTCGGCGTATACATATACGCCTTCGGGTCGCAGTCCTGCGCTACTCGTCTCGTTTTCGAGGGTTCCGCCCCGCTCGGCCCTACGAAACTGCGGTTTTGTTCCAAAACCTTGTTTCTGTGGGCTTTCCGCTCGGCCTTCGGCCTCGCCCCTCAAAACGC
>JAFYQC010000200.1 GCA_017547265.1 Kiritimatiellia bacterium
ACTTTGCCAAACTAAACGCAAGTCCCTCCCATGGGAGGGTAGGAAGGATGGAAACTCTCTACATCAACCTATCATCTCTTCTGTCCATGCCTTTGACCAAGTAAACGAAATCTAAAATTGCGTTCACTCTGGCAAAGCGCCACTGAAACTTTCTCCGCCCCTCCGGGCGGATTTTTGGTACAATTGTGGCGTTCCGAGGGGGCAATCCCCTTGAGACGAGTTCTTTGACATACTCCCGGGTGCAGGGTTGCCCGGGATCGGCGGCACGCAAACGCGGAGTCCGCCAAGGGCGGGTGGCAACATCCGTCGACGTACGCAACAGCGTATAGTAGCTTCATGAGAAAACCGCTAATTTTCTAATGCAGAAGCGAAATGCGATGGTGCGTTGCGTGTGCAATCACGCGGCGCACTTTCGGTTCTAGTTTCTGCATGGGCTCTTAGCGGTGCCTCTCATGAGACAGAATTCGAGAGTGCGCCGCTCTTTTTTGCCGCCGACGCTCTTTCGCAATAAAGTAGCGGCAGAAGAAAGTGAGATGGAGATATGAGTCGAGTTTGGCATTGCAAATATGGGGGTTCCACAACAACAAGCCATACAGAATGCCCTGCACGCGCATTGCTACTTGGGCGTTGTCCCAAGGGCTGTCCTGAGAGGAATCCTTATGGCAATTGCGCCATAGCGAATCTGGTTGACCATCCACGCATCGAGGAAATGCCCACGGGTGAAAGAGTTTTCATCTCAAGTCATTACTATTTGGGTGTGGAAGAGACGGAGAAATTTAAGCGCTTGAAAGCAGTGTGTGATTTTCATGGGCTACAGACTTCGGTAGAAGTCTATCCGTGGAATACTGTAAAAACAGTGAGCCACATTAAGATATACAAACCTAATGGTTGCAGGCAACAACCATCTAACCAAGGCGGTGCATCGTAAATTGAGCAACGCGACATTCAGAAAGGAAGCGCGACGATGAAAATTTTATTGACGATAGGTTTCTGCGTCATTGCAAATTTTGCGTTTGCATTGACGGAAACTATAGATGGCATAACATGGAATTATTATGTCAGCGGGGGAGCTGCAATATTGGAGTATCCTGACATTCGAAAAAACAAGACATGTCCAAAGCCAGTGCATGAAGGTGTGCTTCCTCCTACGTTGCGGATCCCTTCGACATTGGGTGGATATGAAGTGAGAGAAATTGGCACGGCGGCTTTTCAAATCCCAGTTGATTCTGACGTTCAACAAATTATTGTTCCTGAGACGGTAAAACGGATACAGTGTAATGATGCATTTTTAGGGCAATATTCATCTATAGACTCACAGTCCTCTGGGCGATATGTTTATACAGCTTTTTGCTTTTCTTTAATTAATTGCGACATTGTATTTCTTGGGGATTGTCCATATAATTCGTCTTCATCTGGTTTTACATGGGATATAGATTCCGGAAGCACTACTTATCGATATACGTGCCGTGCAGGGGAAAGGAAATACTCTTCTAACAGCCTTGTAGGGCATCCGATATTTGAAAACATTACTCCTTATGTCGTTGACGGCAATTCTGGTTGGCAAATGGCTGAGCAGTATTGTGGTGGGTCACTCAACTATTATGCGGCAAAGGTAAATTTTGTGCCCGATGATGGCATAGTCACTTCTGAAAAGTGGATAGAACTGTCGTGCACAAACGCAAATGCAAAAATTTATTATACCATTGATGGAAGCGAACCTGTTCCGTACGCAAGTGCGACTTGTTATCTATATAGCGGTCCGTTCCTGATAGACCATAAGGTGGTTGTAAAAGCATTGGCGTATGTGAAGGCCTATCCTGCGCAAATTACCTATGCGAGAGAATTTGCTCTTGGCAAGGCAATTCAGCCGACTGTGGTTGCCTCGGACGGAGTCATATTCAATTGGTCTGGCAATATGGTGACATTAGCGACAGAGACAAGCGATGCCGAGATTCGGTATACGCTTGATGGGAGCGAGCCAACGGAAACAAGTAGGCTTTACTCTGCACCGTTTGCGATTAATGACACCACCACCGTCAAGGTGAAAGCGTTTAAAGAAGATTGGTTCGAGAGTGAAACGGCGACGGCGACGTTTACGAGGGAATGGTATACTGTTGCAACGCCGGTAATAGAGCCGGGCAGCATGACATATGAAAACGTGTCGCAGGTTGTCAGTATCGGTTGTGCGACCGAAGGGGCGACGATTCTCTACACGACTGATGGAAGCGACCCTGCCGCGAACGGGCTTGAATACAGAAAGCCGTTCAGCGTCTATTCGTCCTGCACTGTTCGCGCAGTGGCGGTAAAGGATGATTGGAAGAATTCGCAGGCAGCTACAAGCACATTAAGCCGCTCGGAAAGTTTGAGCGAGGCGGCAAATTTGTATGGCTACACGATGGAGACGGATTCCGGAGCGCCGTGGACTGTCGTGACTGATGTTTCGCGTGACGGCGTGTCGTCCGTGAGGAGCGGCACGATTGGGAACAATGGCACGACATATCTCCTGGCGTCGGTGAAGAAAGCGGGGACGGTTTCGTTTTGGTGGAGGGCGGCGTGCGAGGAGGCCGACGAGGAAGACGGCGAGGATGGCTACTATGACTACGGCGCATTCCTTGTTGACGATGTGGTTGTGGCTCGGATCGCGGGGCACGACGGCGAATGGCATTATGTCTCGCATGAAGTCACAAGCGGCGGCAAGCACACGCTTAAGTGGGAATATCGCAAGGACGGCGCGACCTCGTATGCACCAGACTGCGTGTGGGTTGATCAGGTTCAGTGGATTCCTGCGGACGGCAGCGGCTATACGCTGACGACGCCGGAGCCGGTTCCGTATTCATGGCTGGATGAGTATCTGTTGGGCGTCGGAACGGACTACGAGACCGCCGGAAACGCCGCAAGCGGAAAGATGCAAGGCGGTAAGGCGACGCGGATATGGGAAGAGTATGTCGCTGGCACAGACCCCACGAATGCCCTGAGTCGCCTTGAGGCCAATATCGAGATGCGCGATGGCGCACCGTTTGTCTCGTGGTCGCCAAACCTCAACGAAGGTGGCGTGAATGCCCGCGTCTACACCATCTGGGGCAAGACGAACCTGACGGACAGGGTTTGGCACTCGCCGACAAACGAGTCCAGCCGCTTCTTCAAGGTGACGGTCGAGATGCCGTAGAAGATGCCAGTGGAACCCAAAACTCACGCATTGCGACGGAACGGCAAACATGCTCTCAGACATTATTGCTGCGCGGAATGTATCGAAAAAAGGCAGATTCAGCGCTTAAATATTTTTATCGTTGTCGGAATCTTGGGGTTTTGCTACAATTCTGATCACCAAAAAACAAGAGGAGTGCGCTATGGATGTGACAATGGCATCTACGCCAGACGAGAAGATTCGCCTGTTTAGGGCGATGTTTCGAGGTCGAGAAGATGTCTATGCGCGTCGGTACGTGAGCACGAAGTCGGGGAAATGTGGATACTCCCCGGCCTGTGCGGTCGAATGGGCTCGTGGAATCTGTGACAAAAGGCGTCTGCCCAAACCGCAAGCTGTTGCCCCTTGACGACGATATGCAGGTCATTGATGAAATCGCAGCGCGATAGAATCCACGATAATTTACCCTAAAGGGTAGGGTGGAATTGGCGCGGATTTGGTAGAATTGAGGCATGAAAAGACATGCCTTTGCAATTGCTGCGTTTGTCGGGCTGTGCGAAACCTGCGCTGCGGCGGATCTTCCTCCGTGCGGTGGCGCATGGCCGTTGCAGAAGCGGATTGACGAAATCGCCGCTAATGGCGGCGGCACGCTTGTCTTGACGGCTGGCGAGTATCACACGGGTGCGATCTTCTTTAAGCCGGGCGTCAATCTGCATCTCGAAAAAGGCGCGACGATCATTGGCGTGGACGATGCCGAGGGCTATCCGATGCGCGAGACGCGCATCGAGGGCGAGACTTGCCAGTATTACCCTGCGCTCGTCAATGCCGATGGATGCGACGGCTTCAAGATTTCTGGCGAGGGTGTG
>JAFYQC010000017.1 GCA_017547265.1 Kiritimatiellia bacterium
ATCGTTGCCTCACGCCGTCCCGTTGCCACAAAATCCACACCATCCGGAACCATCATCCGGCTGTCGGTTGCATCCACCCCAGAAACGGCCGCCGCCACCACACCGTTTGAATATGTGCCCTCGGCAACATATACTGTCGAACCAGTCTCCATAAGCAAATTGGTCGAAGCTCTGGCAAGCGTCCTGAACGCATGCGAAGGGCTTTTCCCGCTATTTAAATCATCGCCACCAACTGCATCCACGAACCATTCGTTGTCATCTATCGTGCTGTCGTTACGTTCAAACGCGCCAATGTCCATGCCATTGCCAACCACACGCGCATTCCCGGCAAAGTCGAACGGCTTCTCGTCGGTGCCGAATATCATCGGAAAATTCGATTCGTAATACTCAGAGTTCGCTGCACCCATGACAGGATTACCCTTCATCGGCGAACCGTCAGCATTGAATTTCAGTCCCCCTGTAGCCACTACGCGACATTCCCCATTCGTTCCGGAAATCGCCTCGCTTGCACCATTCGGATCATAATCAAAAAAACAATTGAAGAACGAGCAGTTCTTGTTCCGCGCATTGGCGAGCGTCCCACCAAGGAGAAACACGGAATTGTACACATTGATCGGGCCGCCATTCGTACGGAGATTCCCCTTTTTGTTCCCGCGACAAAGGCAGTTGATGAACAAGCCGCCAGAACTTCCGTTATAAACCGCATAACCATCGGTGTCCTCGAATATGCAGTTGACAGCGGAATTTAGATTCACAGCGTGAGAACCTTCGCCAGCAAAGTTGCCAGTGAAGCGACAGCGAAGCGCATTCCCGAGATTATTGACCCCGCCTCCTCGACTGGCAATGCAGTTCGTGATTACGCAATCAATCATGCAGTCGGTATTTACGCCTGGCGCAAAAACCGCTCCACCGCCATAGGCCGAAGAATAGTTAATCTGTCGTCCTCCCAAAATGGTAAATCCCTGAACAAGATTGTTCCCTCCCAGCATCTTGATTGGAACGACGGCATTTGCGCCGCAACCCCAATCGGGCGAATCCTGCGCAACCGTACCGTCGGCCGCACCAACGATGAAAGTGTCCGTTGCACTTCCAGTGGAAATCAAGCTGATAGATCCTGCAGCCGTGTAGAAGCGGAAGTGAGAATCGGAAGATGACACACCATTTGTGTACCATCCTGGAGCAACATAGATCGTATCACCCGACCTTACAAGCGAAGTGAACACGCCAAGTGTCTTTTTGGGTCCTGCCTTATCCGCAGGGACGGCATCAGCAAAGGAGGCCTTGCCGTTCCAGTCGTTGTTACCGTTGTCGGCATCCACGTACCATGTCGTTGCAAATGATGCCATCACTAACATGGAAGCGGCAACCGCCAGACATGTTCTCTTTCCCATTGTTTCCTCCATTTGTTTTGCCTTGTTCTCGCGACGAGCCTTATGCCCGTTTCAAAAAACTTGCAATATTATATCATAGATTATCGCCAAAAACAATATCTCTGGGAAATTTTATGGAAACAATGAAAACAATTAAAAGCCGAGCAAACCACGCACCATGTGCTCATCCGTCAGGAAAGCGCCGCACCATACTCGGCCACCACAAAGACGTGAGAACTACTGCCGACTACCTGCCACATCCAAGTTCGCCGAGAGGGATACCTTGCCGCCCTGCCGACAATGCCACGGATGACAAACTGCTGGAACGGCTCAAGCGCAAACTTGTGAAAAGGGTGTGGCGGCATTTCGGGAAGAGAAGCCGCACCATGGGCAAGCGCTACGCATGCATCGCCCGGGCAATGCTCTCCGGGCGGCAGACCTGGAAGAGAAAAGGCATCCCGGAGCGCACGTTTAGGGACGCACGCAAAAAAATTCAAGATTTTTTCCAGCCGCTCCTGAAGCGGCCGAAACCGCTCTCGTGACCATTTTCGCCCGACAACTTTTTGCCGTTTTTCCGCTTCCGCGCACTGTAGGCGGAAGCCATGCAATGGCGCATGGCTCCGTCAACAGAAAGAAAGGCAAAAGAATGACAGAGATCATGATCGGAATCATGTGGTTCGGCATCGGCGTGTATGCCGGAATCCACCTTGCGGCGCGGCGGCAGAAAGGAGGCGAGGCATGAGCGCGAAGCGGAGATCGCAGGAGATACAGTACGCCGACCGAATCCTTGGCGCGCTGAACCACGTGGAGTCGCTGCGCTTAAACGCGTGCAGCGGCCACGACTTCGGCCCCTCGAGCGAAAAGGCCGTCAACATCTGGCGCATGGCGCAGGCTATGGAGGAGGCCATCATCCGGGAGAACAAACTGCCGGACATCGACGCGATCCTGGAGAAGATATGCGACAAGGCCGAAGAATACGAGGGGTGCATCGGCAACGGCTACTGCACCCACTCGTACATCAGGAGCGCGCTCGCCCTGTGGGAGATCTGCATGCTCCTGCGCAGGTCTATCACGCCAACGCTGCGCCTGCTTCTCGACCTCGTCAGCGCAGACGGCTACACCTGGGAATACACTCCGGATTGCTGCCCGACAAAAGCGATGCTTGAGCCGAAGCCAACCGAAGCGGAAGGAGGTAAGGCATGAGCGTAAAAGAAAGCATCCCCCACACCCCCTTTAAAGAAATACCTAACCCTAACGGTAAGGGTAAGGGTGAGGGTAACGGTCAGGGTGAGGGTCAGGACGCGCGCGCGTGCGAGGACTCCCGCAAGGGTCAGGGTCAGGTTGGCTTTCGCCAGACGGACGGTAAGGGTTCGGGCAGGGTGAAGGTCGATCGCGACCTGTTCTTCAACCCGCTCTACGATGCCGTGCAGATCGCGCTGCTCGCATTGAGGATCCCCCAGCTGTTCACCGACGCGAACGGCAAGACCTACAACCACGCACGCATCATGCGCTCGTACATCCGCCGGATCGGCGAGGACGCCTTCCGTCAGCTTGCGTACCGGCAATGGCGGGAGAACGTCGTGGACGGCGAGCCGCGCAGCCGCGCAGCCGCGTTCATGGCGAAGCTCTGGAACTTCTGGAAAGGAGGCGCGGCATGACATACGGGAGCGTTGAGAGCATGGTCTGCTGGCTCGACCGCAAGGAGATCGCGGCGGCGAAGGAGCGCCATTACCGTAACGCGATGCGCCGCCTGCCGCCCAGCCTCCGGCGGTTCGTGCGCGCCCTGAAGAGCGTGCTTCTGGACGAACCTGGGCCCAAAAATTTG
>JAFYQC010000201.1 GCA_017547265.1 Kiritimatiellia bacterium
ATCTGCACGATTCCGACATCATCTCCGGTTGCGGCGAAAATCTTTACTTCTGCCAACAAGAAAGCGTTGGCTTTGCCCCATTTCTCCGCTGAGTTCCTAACAGACGAACCAGAAACTGGTATGACCCGATATCTTGTGCGTTATACGTGTAAGGGCTTTGGCTTTGTGATTAGCTTCAAGTAATGGACGCCGCCTACTGTAGTAAGGAATGGACAAAGTGAATAAGCTTGTAATCCCTTTGGCGGCGTTGCCTCTCTGCCTCGTTGCGGCGGAAATGAAGATCGCGGTCTTTGATGTCAATCACTGCGAGATCGTGCCTGGTGTCTTCGATGTTGCGAAAGCTTGTGAGGGAGCGATTAAGGGTGCAAACTACGATTTCGCCGTCGTTCAGGACGTCAACTGGTCAACAGAGCGAACTGGACGCTGTGATCAACCCGCCGAGATTGGCAAGCTGACGGGAATGTCATCCACATTTGGCAAGGCGTATGACTTCCAAGACGGCCAGTGGGGTGCTGCCATTCTCTCCCGCGAGACGCCGCTCTGGAAGGACGAGTTTTCAATCCCCGTTCCTGGCAAGGATCCGCGTGTTCTCTTTACCCTTGAGTTTAATGACTGCTATGTTTCTACGTTCTGGCGTAAGGGACTTTCGGATGACGAATTTGCCGCAGTGAAGAAGGTGGCGATTACGCGAATTACGGCATTTGCGGAAAAAAAGCCAGTTTTCGTCGCTGAGAATGATTGTATCTTCGTTGATGCGGCCCATAGGTCTCGGTTCGAGATTGAGGCGACGCCCGGACAGGCCGTAGTCCGCATGACCGATCCTGAACTCCAAAATCCTGTCCTTGTGCCGACGCCAGTAGAGCTGAAGCTTGGCGCTGGTGTCGTGTCGCTGCAACTTGCGGAAATAACGACAAATGAAATGCAGATAGCAGTTGACAAGTCGATGAGACCGGAAGGATATCGGCTTGAGGTAGCTGCGGACGGCATTCGCGTCGCTAGTGCCGATGCGTCAGGCGCTTTCTATGCGCTTCAGACTCTGAAGCAACTTGCGGTTATGCGCTGGGGACGACTTTACTTGCCGATTTGCACTGTTTCTGACTATCCGCGTTTTGCCTGGCGTTCGGTACACGTCGATGAGTCTCGGCACTTCTTCGGCAAGGCGACGATGAAGCGCGTCATTGATGACATTGCATACCACAAGTTTAACCGGCTACACTGGCATCTTACGGACGTCCATGGTTGGCGCGTGCCTGTCCGTGGATACGAGAAGATCATGACCGTCGGTGCTCGGCGTCCATACTCGCGCAACCACAAGTTTATAATGGATCATCACGAGGACGGCATCTACGGACCGTTCTGCTATACGGAAGCGGAAATCGTCGAAGTCGTCGAGTATGCGAGGGATCGTCATGTAAAGATTGTGCCAGAGCTTGACTTCCCAGGTCACTGCGGCGCGCTTCTCAATGCTTATCCAGAGTTTGCTTGCGTGCCAGTGAACGGCGTCAAGCCAACTGGCTGGTCTGAGGATTACGTTGTCTGCCTTGGCAACGAAAAGTTTTGGGACTTCTTCAAAGCAGCATTTGACCAGATTTGTCGGCTTTTCCCAGATACTGAGATTCATCTAGGCGGAGACGAGGTGCCGTTTGTGAACTGGGAAAACTGTGTCCACTGCCGTCGGAAGATGAGGGAGCTTGGCCTCGCAACCGGGGCTGACTATCAGGTGTGGATGTCACAGTGTTTTACGGATTACGCTACAATGATTGGACGGAAGGTAATGTTCTGGGAAAACTTGGCGATTGATTACCGGAAATATCCTGCTTCAGCCACGCTTATGATGACCGTCGCGACTGATGAGAAGATACGTCAGGCAGTCGAGTCTGGTCATCGTATCATCATGTGCCCTCATGCCTCAACTTACTTTTGCTATGACCAGGGTCTGCGGCACGATCCGCAGGTCAATCCGTGGTATTCTGTTTCTCTTCCACTGAAGAATGCATATGAGTACGATCCATATGAGATGATTCCCCAGAATTGTCGTCATCTCGTTCGTGGTGGCGGTTGTTTCACGTGGTCTGAGTTCATAGTGAACGAGCGGGAGCTACAGTGGATGCTTTGGCCACGCGGTTGCGCGACGGCAGAGGTGCTCTGGACGCCAGTTGAGAAACTTGACTACGCAGATTTCCGCAAGCGGATGGAGGTTCATCGCAATCGACTTCTTGACCGCCATGTCTTCTGTGCTCCATTTGCTGACTGAGGGAGGGGCTGGAAGATGGTGACGTCCGTATTGGTTCTATCTGTTGTTGGAATTCTGGGGGTCGGGGTAGCCGTTCCAGCCGAACGTCGTGCATCTGGAACGCAAGAGTGCTCCGGCACTCCCGCTGTGACGGTTTCGCCTGTGAATGATCGGATTGGCGCATCCCAGAAACGTGTCATCAAGCTGTTGCCTGACGAATACTGGTGGGGCGGTAGCGTGGGAGGCGGCTGGCGAATGCCGATTGGAACTGACAAGTACGAGCGTCTTGATTTGCGCGTCGAGTCGGATGGCAACCAGACAGCACCGCTCCTTTTATCTACTAAGGGGCGGTGGGTTTGGTGTGAGGACGCTTTCTTGTACGAGTTCAAGGACGGGGTGCTGACGATTGAGACTGGTCCGTGTCCCCGCGTTGGCAGCGACACATCGCATCCAATGGATGTTCATGCTAAGGAGGGCATCGCCATCGAGTATGATATCATCAAGTGCATGCGCGAGACGCCGAATGTGAACAAGACCTGCTACTCCAAGAAGAAATTTGCGCCGATTCTCTTTGGCGAGTCTGAGGGTGGCTCTCTGCGGTCGGCATTTGAGCATTGTTCGAAGGAGTTCTTCCCGGCAAAGGGCATGGCACCGAAGGAGTGGTTTGTCCAGCCGATTCTTAATACTTGG
>JAFYQC010000202.1 GCA_017547265.1 Kiritimatiellia bacterium
AGACCATACAGGGTTATTTGCCGTCATGAAATTTCTGCCACTTGATGTTATGAAGCATCGCGCCAAACTTGCGAGCCTTGAAATATCTTGAATCACTCGGCAGTTCAACGCCATTCTTGGCAGCGGTCATCTTACGTCCCTTTTGGCAAAGGCCAACCAAATGTCCGTCGGCATCGACAATCGGGCCGCCGCTCATGCCACGCACTATGTCCGCAGTATGCTCAAACTCCAACGGCCCGATGGCAAGCACCATGCCCGCCTCGGCGCACATTACGCCAGCACCTCCGGCATCACCGAAGAAGAATAGCCGCTCGCCATAGCGCGGCGACTGTTTGGCAAGGCACAGCTCGGGGCAGATCGGTCTTCCCGAGTTTGCCACTTTGATGGCTGAATAATTTTCAAAATGTTGCGACCCCTATTGACTGAGATGCACAATCTATGGTATAATATTCTCATTATCCCCATATTCTCAGAAAAGGTCAACATGTCGCTACACATAGAAAAACGGAAATCCGGCAACAACGAATACCTTCGTCTCGTCTCCTTGAAGCGGATGAAGAGCAGCAACGGGAAGCTGATGATAGGCAAGAAGACCATCGTCAGCCTCGGCGCGCTTGCCAAGCACGACGACGGCAAGCCCGACTACCTGAGGCGGCTGCGCGAGTCCTTCTCAGAGGGCAGGCCGCTCATCAAGGAGCTCGAGCCGTATGTCGGCCGGGCGCCCGTGCGCAAATGGACCGTCACCTTCGAGCGCGGCGACGCGAAGTGCATCGGCGAGCCGAAGCGGATGGCGCCCTGCATCCTGGATCCGGTCTTCCGCGCGCTGGGGCTCGACGAGCTCTTCGCGAGCGTCAAGTGCGCCTCGCGCATCAGGTACGACCTGACTGGCATCGTGCGGCTGCTGACCTACGGGCGCATCATCGACCCGGAATCGAAGTGGTCGACGATGGGGCAGAACGGCCAGTACTACGTTCCGCCCGTGAAGAGCACGAACCCCGACAACGTCTACGACGCGCTCGATGTCATCTACGCGAACAGCAAACAGATCGTCCAGCGCATGAACACCTGCATCGCCCGTGCCATCGGGCGGAGTCCGAGCACGGTGTTCTACGACGTGACGAACTTCTTCTTCGAGACCGCAAGGCCCGACGACGACTTCGAGGACGCGGACGGAGGCGTCGCAACGGGGCTGAGGAAGTTCGGCGTCAGCAAGGAGAACCGCAGGCAGCCCATCGTGCAGCTCGGGCTCTTCCTCGACGACAACGGCATCCCGATCTCGTTCGCGACCTTCCCCGGCAACACGCTCGACCACCATACGCTCAGGCCGGCCATTAACGAGATGGTGGGCGACCTCGGCATTGGGCGTTTCGTCCTCGTCGCGGACCGTGGCATGTACTCGGGGACGAACATGTACGCGGTGCGCGAGGCGGGCAACGGCTACATCGTCTCGAAGAGCCTCCGCAAGACCGACAGGGCGGAGCGCGCGTGGGCAATCGATCCGAACGGCTACACCGTCGTCAGCGACAAGTTCCGCCACAAGTCGCGCATCGTGAAGCGCGTCGTGAAGGATGACGACGGCAAGAAGCACGAGATGAGCGAAAAGGTCGTCGTCTACTGGAGCAAGGCGTTCTACGAGCGGGAGAAGAGCGAGAACGCGTCGTTCATGGAGTTTCTGCAGAAGCTCAAGGAGAATCCCGGATGCTACCGCATCTCCTCCTCTCACAGCAAGGGGCTGCGACGGTTCCTCAAGAAGGAATATGTCAACAAGGTCACGGGCGAAAAGGTCAATTCGGCAGACCTGATGCCGATGATCGACGAGGCGAAGCTCAACCAATTCAACGAACTCATGGGCTACTACCAGATCGTCACCTCGGAGCTCGGCATGGGCGACCGCGAGGTGATCGAGAAGTACCACGGCCTCACGCAGATCGAAGACCAGTTCCGCGAGATGAAGGGAACGCTCGAGACGAGGCCCGTGTTCGTCCAGACGCCCGAGCACATCAAGGCGCATCTGATGGTCTGCTTCATGGCGCTGACGATGATCAGGATAATCCAGCGAAAGACGCGACTGGCGGTCAAGCCCTCGAAAGAGGATTCGAAATGGTCGTACGGGATCCCGGGAAAGCGCATCTCGGACGCGCTCGCGGGGTGGCAGGTCGTCGAGTTTCCGGGCGAGTACTACCAGGTGCAGAAGTCGAAAGGCGACGACATCTTCGCGATTCTCAAGGCGTTCGGAATGGAGCTCAAGCCGCAGCTCTACACCCGCGGCGAAATCCGCGAGATGAAGGCGACGGCAAGCCCGTTCTGAAATGTATCCCTAAATTATTATGAGGGCGACATGCATCAAACCCGCGTCGCCATTGGCTCAGAACGCCTTTTCGCCAAATCAAAGTGGCAAACTCGGGTTATACCATATCCGCCGCGGTGAGATTACGGTGCGGACGAAATCCAATCCCCGCACAAAATGCCGGTGAGGTGTCATTGGTGCGCATTGAAATCGCACTTTTACCATTACCCTGATTTCGTCATCGAAAGGCGCGGCGCAAATACTCGACAATGTAGTCGTCGACTGAGTA
>JAFYQC010000203.1 GCA_017547265.1 Kiritimatiellia bacterium
CAGGGCATTTTCTATCAGGGGCGGTATTGGGATGCGAAGTCGCTTTTGATCAAGTTCATTCGGCGGGCAAAGAAGGAATTGATCGTAATCGATGCCTACGTCGGCGTGGCGACGCTTGATATGCTCGCCAAGCGCGGACGCGGCGTGAAGATTGAACTGATCACGCACTCCAACGGCGAACTTGCGGAATCAGACTTCGAAGCTTTCGGAGCGCAATGCGGCAAGTTCACCAAGACGATCTGCGGCATCTGCCACGACCGCTTCATCATCGTTGACGGCAAGGAGATCTTCTGGACCGGCGCTTCGCTCAAGGACGCCGGCCGCCTCACCTTCGCCGCAGCCAAGATGGGCGCGGAAGTCATCTCCGGTCTTCTCGCCTCAATCCGCAAGGCGACAACGGAACGCCGCGAATACGGCAACAGAAAACCATCGAAATCGCGGGGTAAGAAGATTGACAAGCCATGATCGAGAATACCATCAACGATGACAGGACGGTTGCGGGCGGCGGCAAGGATGTGACTCTTGCCGGACGCCATCACATCCTCCGCCAGTTGGGACAGGGCGGCAAGAAACGAAATCAGAAAATGGTATAATACGCGGCAATGACACTTTACGAGACATTGCAGAGAGCGACATCCGAGGAGGATGTAAAGGCCGCATACATAAAGGCACTGGGCTTGAAAAACGTCCAGCGCAACCTGATTGACATCCAGACGAAGGAAATCTGGTTCGAGGCGAAACTCGGCGGCAAAGTCTCGATTTACAGAATGTTTACGCAGCTCTTGAACTACGTTTGGGTTGCATTGAACAAAGATAGCGAAGAAGTGCCGCCGTTCCTGTGCGTCGTCGATTCCGAAAAGGCCGCGCTGATGAAGACCTCCGTCGCGTTGCCGCTTCTGAAGGACAAGGCGGTGAAGATCAAATGGGGCAAGTCCGCCAGCGACGTCACGTCCGAAGCGCTTGACGCCGTTTCACAGTTCATCGGAACGCATTTTGTCTCTTTCCGCATCGAGACGCAGGAGCGGGAATTCATTGATACGGTAAAGGCGGCGATCCGTTCCGGCGAGATCATCCGCACCCAGATCACCCCCGACAACCTCAAGCAGGTTTTCGACCGCTGGGTCGAGATGATCGGGCGTGAAATCTCAGGTGTAGGAGAGGACGATTACTGCCTTCTCTTCTTCGCGGACGTGATGAGCGACGGCACTGTATCGACGCACGAGAACCTCTCCGCCGAGCTGATCCACCGCAACGGACGCCCGGCGTTCCTCTTGGGCGGCAAACCATACGACCTTGGCAGCATGGACGGATACAACCGCTTCTGGGCGATTTACAACCGTCCGCCGCCCGCCGAATACCGCAACTACATCCTCGAGCGCCGCGATTCTCTCATCCCCTACGACGAACGCGCGTTCAAGGGCGCGTTCTACACGCCGCTCCACATCGTAGATAAGGCGTATGACCTCTTGAACTCCGTGCTTGGCGCGAACTGGCAGCGCGACTACATCGTATGGGACATGTGCTGCGGCGTCGGCAACCTCGAAACGAAACACGCAAACCCGCGCAACGTCTTCATGTCCACGCTCGACCAGCCGGACGTCGATGTGATGGTCGCGGCGAAGACCTGCCGCGCCGCCACGCGCTTCCAGTACGACTACCTCAACGACGACATCGCGGAAGACGGGACGATCGACTATTTGCTTTCTGGCAAGATGCCGCCGAATCTCCGCGATGCAATCGCCGCCGCAAAAGAGGGAAAGAAGAAGTTTCTTGTTCTTATCAATCCGCCCTATGCCGAGGCAACAAACGCCGACAACACCGCCAAAGGTTCCAAGATGGAGAACAAGACGGGCGTTGCAAAGACGAAATGGGCGCAATCTGGGATGTCGCGTTACGGGCGATGCTCCAATGAACTCTTTGCGCAGTTCTTTACGCGTATTGCCGCCGAATTGCCAAACGCCGTTCTCGCCTCTTTCTCCACACTCAAATATGTCAATTCGCAGACGTTCGAGACATTCAGGAAGGAATGGCCTGCAAAATATCTCGGCGGATTCGTTGTGCACAGTAAGGCGTTTGATGGACTGAAGGGAGACTTCCCCATTGGCTTTCTTGTGTGGAAGACTGGAAACACTTGTAGAACGGGCTTCCAGCCCGTTCAAAATGCTACGGCCAGACAATTCCCAGAAGCAATCAAGACGGCGGACAGGCATTTCTTCTCACGCTTTGCCGACACGTCCGTTCATAATCGTAATCTACCACATTGGGGGCAAGACGGTGTCATCGCCTTTGTTACATTTCGCCTTGCCGATTCTATTCCCGCCGCAAAACTTCGCAAATGGCAGGAAGAGAAAGACTTGTGGCTGAAGGAGCATCCGGAACCATGGGATGAAGATATTCGCAAAGAGTATGCAGACACCTTCCCACGACGTATGGATGAGTGGCTTGATGCAGGAAGCGGAGATTGCCTTCTCGCGCAATCGGCCTGCTGTCGAATCGTCGAGAATGCATTGGAACACTTCAATGGAACGCGTTATGTGCTCCATTCGTATATCGTAATGCCAAACCATGTCCACGTTATGTTTGAAATGGAACGACGCGAGGACTTGCCGAAAGTGGTCCATAGCTGGAAAAGTTTTA
>JAFYQC010000018.1 GCA_017547265.1 Kiritimatiellia bacterium
AATCTGCTTGCCTTCATTCTCCTCAATGTCGTCAAGATTGTCCTTTCGCTTTGACAGCCAAACGGCAAACGTCCCGTTTTCTACATCTACCTGCCGGTCAGAAAACCATTCCTCGACACTCTCCAAAAGCGCATCGGAATTGTTTGGGAGCTGCACAATAATGAGAGGGTTGACATTAGACCCCTTCGCGCGAAACGCCTTAACAAGTTCCTCCCGCTTCTCCACTGCCTTCTCGAGGAGGTAACAGGTCTTGTCCTTGTCTACCTCAAGCTCGATCTGCATCGGGAAACCCGGATTGACATGAATCATCTTCTTGATCAGGCCAGAGGCTATCACGTCCTCCTCTGTGACCTCAACAAGGATTGCCGTCGGATCGTCGTTTGGCGTCGCAGAGGCGCGTATGATCTTGTCCGTACCGAACCACTGCACGACCGCATCCGTCTTTTCGGTGAACGAATGATGGCTCTCGTCGATAATAACCTTAAACGCCGCCCCCGAACTCCGCGCCTTTTCAATCCATTCGATGAAGTTCGTTCGCTCACCCTCCTTGAGCGCGTTGTTGCTGTCGCGGTTCAGTTTCTGCCAATTGATGAAGACGGCGTCGCCTGCTGCGAATCCTCCGCTCATCACATCCGAGAGAAGTTTCGTGGACACATTGTGGCAATACCGATCCATCTTCGCCTTGCTCTGCTCCTCGAGATTTCCCTCCCCTGGCGTAAGCCATACAAACACAACGTTGCCGTGCCCCCGCATATATTCGGACATGAAATGCGTGAGTATGATCGTCTTGCCGCTGCCGGTCGGGCTCTTGAGGATTATCTCCCGCTTACCAGACCTTTCCATCGCGTCGTTAAGCTGTGAAATCGCCCCAAGCTGGAATGAGTTCGGTATCATCGTCAGTCCTCCAGTTCCGGATAGTAGTAATCAGGTATCATCTTCACGTCGATGCCGTGCTTCTCGAACGCAGCCCAAGCTCCCGCCGCTTGCGTTACATTATGCCCGCGATAGACCGTGCGACACTCGGCAAGACGTTTCTTGTCCCTGACGAAAGCCTTCACATCCGCATCCGTCAGCAGGATTGCCACCGACTTGTCGTGGTCAAAGTCGATTCCGTTCTCAAGCTCGACGAGTTCGCGGATGTACTTCAGAAGTTCCTCCGCACGCTCCCAGTACCCTTCTTCGCTTATCGGCACATAGCCGACTTTGAAGTACTTGAGCCGCGCCGTGTACTTTTCCTTCTCCATCACGCGCTTAAGCCGCTCGTACGTCACCTTCTCACAAATGCTGTTCTCATTGTTAGTGACAAGAATGAACTTGCGCTTTCCACCATCCTCGGCATTCAGTTTCATCACCGCGTGACCAGTTGTGCCCGAGCCAGCAAAAAAGTCGAGAATTACGTCCGCATTCGCATGCGACATCAATTCCTCAATCAAATCTACCGGCTTGGGATTTGGAAACACATCTTTCTTGCCGAAAATGTCAGTCAGCATCTTAGTCGCATCACCCGTCTCACCGACCTCATCATAATATATACTACGCGACTTAATTTTCTTTATTTTAGTTAACGTACCATCTTCGGAATATATCTTTTCATACGGGACCCATCGTCCGTCTTTCTTCTCCCAATAAATGAGGTTGTTCTTCTCCAAAGTCTGCATTCGCTTCTGCCCCACCCTCCATCGGCCAGGAAGTCCGTCGGGCGCCTTCGGATACATCTTCTTCCCGTCAGGAGTTTTAATTGAGAACCACATAGTAAGTCGATCTTCTTTATGTGCAGAACTACCCCATTTTTCCAATTTCACGGCCTTGAATTTTCCACATTCATCTTCTTTGTTGAACCCCGCATCGGCCTCTATCAAATCATCCACCCACACAAATGCAGCGCTTTTTCGATATACTAGGATATATTCATGTTCCGTCACAAAAAACTCATCTGTCTGTCCTCCGCCAGATTTCTTGTGCCATATAATTTGCCCACAGAAATTATTCTCGCCAAAGACATCATCACATAACACCCGACAATTTGGTTGTTCAACATCATTCAACGAAATGAAAATAACTCCTTTATTTGAGAGCAACTTCTTAGCAATTTCCAATCGCTTCTTCATAAACGATAGCCACTTGGAGTGGCGGAAGGTATCGGTCTTATCGACGTAGGAATCGTTGTAGATGAAATCCTTGTTGCCAGTGTTGTACGGCGGATCGATGTAGATGAGATCGATCTTCCCGCGATGCGTTTTCTCAAGGAGCTTTAGCGCAGCAAGATTGTCGCCCTCGATGAGAAAGTTGAGAGACGCCTCATCATTCTTTGCCTCCTTTGCATTCTTTGCGGCTAAAAACCTCTTCTTCACCTCAGTCAACACCGGTAGGTTTTCCGAAAGCTCGACATCTACGCGCTCCCGATGTTCCTCGAAGACGAGGCCGAACTTCTTATCGCGCACTTCGCACTCGACCTCTGCGACAAAACGGAGAAGCCGCGTCGCGTTCGTATCAGATGACTGTTCAAGAAATGCCTTAATCTCGCCGATCTTCGCCGTTAGCTCGTCGCGATGCGCTTTGGAAAGATTGCCCGTCCTGATTTCACTATTTGCGGACTTTGCGGTCTTTGCGGCTTCACCACCCTTCGCCATGGCGACATCTCCCAACAAGACTGCGATGAGAACAAGAAGACCAACCTTAAGCCAACTCTCCATCGCAGCCCCTTCTCCGGCCTCCGCGTCTTCGCGTGAGACACACTTCCCTGCGCTAAAATTGCCGTGGAGACCGCCTCGCGTGCATGAAAAAGAGCGCACTTTCCCGTTCATGCACTC
>JAFYQC010000002.1 GCA_017547265.1 Kiritimatiellia bacterium
AGTTTAAAGTGTAAAGTTGAAAGTGTAAAGTGCAGAAGTGAGTGTGAGAGGCCGGGGGGGCAACTTTCAACTTTGGATGCGCCATCTTGGACACGGCGGCCAGTGCTTTCGATGATGTGGCATCTTTTTGTGCTGCCGTTCTGGATTCGTCGTCATAGACACGAATTCGACGGCTTCGTCATATGTGCGGCAAACAGGCGCGTGTGCGCGTGGTATCCGCTGCCGACGACGGCAACGGTACACGATCTCGCAAACTTCCACATTCCCGGCAAGTATTCCCGTCTCAGGATGTTCTACCTTGCGCATGTGCTCCCGCACTATGCGAAGAAGGCGCAGCGTCTTGTCGCGGTAAGCGAGGCGACCAAGGTCGACATGGTTAAGTTCTGGCACTGCCGCGAAAAGGACGTGACGGTGTTGTACAATGGGCTGACGTGTGAAGTTGGAGTTAAAAGTTGGAGTTGGAGAAAGGACGTAGAAGAAGTTGGAGAGAGTAGTTCGATAAAGGACGTAAAATTCCATTCTCCAACTCAAAACTCCAACTCCAACTCTCGAACCATCCTCTACATCTCCCGCATTGAGCATCCCGGCAAGAACCATGTCAGGTTAATCGAGGCGTATTCGCGTCTGCCGCGTAGTCTCGCCGAAGTGCACCCGCTAGTCATCGCAGGAGCGGACTGGAAGGACGCCGAGGTCGTACACGAGGCGGCTTCGAAGTCTCCGCACGCCGATCTCATCCGCTTCACTGGCTTTGTCTCCAATGAGGACATGCCGCGTCTTTGGGAAGAAGCTGGTTTCTACGTGTTTCCCAGTCTCTTCGAGGGCTTCGGACTTTCACTTGTCGAGGCGATGGCGAAGGGGATTCCTTGCGCCTGCTCCAACAACGGCTCGCTCGGCGAGATCGCCGCGGATGTCGCGATTACGTTTGATCCGGAGAATGTCGACGATATCGCCTCCGCACTCGGACGTCTTCTGTCGGAGTCGGAGACCGAACGGGCGGCGCGGGTTGCAAGGGGTCTTGAACACATCAAGAAGTTCTCGTGGGCCGACCACGCGAAGGGGATCGTAGAACTCATTTCTGGTAGGGACGCCTGTCCCCAGGCGTCCGCGGACGGATCGGAGATCCGCCCCTACCACCTTGCCTCAAGCGTCTCGCGGCTTTTCGGCATACCAGTCGCGCGCGTCACGCAGCCCGAAGCAGTCGAGCGCATAATTTCCTTCGCGAAGCGCGGAAAGTTGGAGAGAATAGTTCGAGTTGGAGAAAGGAATAATTCCACTCTCCAACTCAAGACTCCAACTCCAACTCGGAAGCCCGCCTTCGTCGCCACCCTTAACGTCGACTTTGTCGCAAATGCGGTGAGCGGCTGGCCCTTTGGCGGGAACGACGAGCTTTGGGGGTATCTCAAGAATGCTGATTTCGTGACTGCCGACGGAATGCCGATTGTCCTTCTGTCGCGACTTCTAAGGTGCAGACTTCCCGCTCGCGTAACAGGCGCGGACATGGTGCCTGCGATTTGCCGCCGTTGCGCCGAGGAAGGGCTCAAGGTCTATGTGCTTGGCGGCGACAAGGATGCCGTAGCAGAGGCGTTTGCGAAATTGGGCGTGAAATGCCTCGCCGGACATGACGATGCCTTTGTGAAACTTGACGAACAGCAGCCCGAGATCGTAGAGCGCATCAACGCCGCGAAGCCGGACATCCTCTTCGTCGCTCTTGGCAACCCAAAGCAGGAACTCTGGATGGGACGCTACGCTTCAAAGCTCGACGTCGGCGCGATGGTCGGCATCGGCGGGACGTTCAACTTCATCGCAGGCAAGGTCAAGCGCGCACCCAAGTGGATGCAGAAGTCAGGGCTTGAGTGGATATACCGCATCATCCAGGAGCCGGGGCGACTCTGGCGTCGCTACGCCTACGGGCTCGTCAAGTTCTCGTGGCTTTCGCTGCGGGCGATAATGGGGAGGTACGAATGAAATATCCTACAGGAATGCGTCATCTTTCCGCTTTCTCGGCATGGGCACTTGCCTTCGGCTGCGCCGTTGGCTGGGATGCGGTCGTCATGCCGTGGACAACGTTTCTCCCCAAGGCCGGTCCGCTCGGCACTCTGCTGGGTCTTCTTGCCGCCGGTTTCGTCATGGCGGTCATTGCCTGGAACTTTCACTACATGATCAACCAAAAGCCGGGACCGGGCGGGGTCTATACCTATGCGACGGCGGCGTTTGGACATGATCATGGATATCTTTGCGCATGGTTCCTCTGCCTTACCTACGCCGCGATCGTCTGGTTGGACGCCACGGCGCTGCCTATCGTAGTGCGCTATGTGTTTGGCGGAGACAGCTTGCGGTTTGGATTCTGCTACACAGTAGAGGGATTCGAAGTCTGTCTTGGCGACATCCTGCTTGTCGTCGCGGCGGCGGCGATCGTCATCGCTATCTGTGCACGACGACGTGTGTCGACGGCGATACAGACCGTCCTTGCGGTTGTGTTTGCCGTTGCGTTCGCCGCTTGCTTCGTTGCTGCCGCCATTTGCCACGACGGTGGACTGGAGACGATGAAGCCGCTCTTCTCTCCGCAGGGCGGCGGCGTCTTTTCTCAGATGCTCAGCGTGCTTATGATGGCGCCGTGGCTCTTTATCGGGTTTGAGGCGATATCCGTCATGAGCATAGAGTTCCGGTTCCCCGGTAGACGGGCCTTCTCCATAATGGTGGCGGTGATTGTGGCGGCTGTCGCGGTTTACGCCATGCTAACGGTCATTCCGGTGCTGGCTTCTGGAAGCCAGGCTTTCAGCTGGGTTGACGCCGTAGACGTTGGACACCCCAACGCCCATGCGTTCGAGGTCGCACAGTCCGCCCTCGGGAAATCGGGCAAGGCCGTCATCTGCTGTGCGCTTTTTGGCGCCATTTTCACGAACTTGATCGGCAATACGATGGTCGCCAGCCGTCTTATCGCTGCGATGGCGCATGACGGCGCCATGCCTGCATGGCTTGGAAGGTGGAACGGCGAGATTTCGGCGCGCAATCCCATGATCGTCATAGTCTGCATGGCGGTCGTCACGTCTGCCCTTGGACAGACGGTCATAGGGGTCATCGTGGATATTGCGCTGATAGGTGCTGCGATAGCCTACGCCTATACGTCTGCCGCGACATTCAAGATCGCTCGGCAGAGGGGCGACCGCTTTTCCACGGCGACCGGCCTTGCCGGGCTTGTCATCTCTGTCGTGGTGGGACTTCTCTTTATGCTGCCGGTCTTTTCGTCGGACGTCGCCACGATGTCGACTGAGTCGTACCTTGTTCTCGTTCTGTGGGGCGTCGCCGGGCTAGCTTTGTTCCTTTTTGTGTTTCGCTGTGATTCGCTCCGGCGCTTCGGGCGTTCACCGGTCGTTTGGGCGGTCCTTCTACTGATGATTCTTGTGCTGTCGCTTATCTGGGTACGGCAGACCGCCGACGACACGACGCGCGCCGCGTACGAAGCCGTCGCAAGCTTTCACTCCGACAAGTGTCTTGCTTCGGCGCAAGGTGGGGAAGGTCATGCGCCGGGAGAAGAAGACTGGCACGACGCGTTGCGCCGCAATCTGTCTGGCGTAAGCCGCACGATAATGCGCGACAGCTACGTGCAGGGCGGGATAAACGTCCTTGCACTTGTCCTGCTGGTATACATTTACGGCATACTCCGCCGCCGGGAGCGCGAGATGGAGGAGGAAAAGGCCAAGGCCAAGAGCTATTTCTTCTCCACGGTGAGCCATGACATAAGGACGCCGCTCAATGCAATCATCGGATTCTCCGAGCTGCTCAAGGCGGGATTCGCGACGGAGAAGGAGCGCGAACAAGCCGTCGAGTCGATCCTCGTGAGCAGCAAGACGCTTTTGGGGCTGATTAACGACGTCCTGGACCTCTCTAAGCTCGAGTCCGGGAAGATGCAGATCGTGCCCGAACCGACGGACGCGGCGGCACTCCTTCGCGGGGTGGTGGACGCATTCCGCGTGTCGGGCGGGAAGCCTGGTCTCGAGATTAGGTGCCGCGCGGAGGGCCTGCCCATGTTGATCCTCGACCCGCAGCGCCTCAGGCAGATCGCGTTCAACCTCGTCGGCAACGCGATGAAGTTCACCGTGCGGGGGCACGTGGAGCTGCGGGCCTTCTTTGAGGGTTCCAAGCCCTCGTATGGCGTCGGGACTTTCAGACTTGAGGTTGAGGACACTGGCTGCGGCATCGGCGAGACCGATCTGAAGCGCCTTGGCTCGGCCTACGTGCAGGTCGGGGAGCAGTCGAAGCGCGTCGTGGGCACGGGGCTCGGACTTGCCATCTGCCGCCAACTTGCCACGGCGATGGGCGGTGCGCTCAAGGTGGAGTCCGAGCTCGGGAAGGGCTCGACGTTTTCCATTGTCGTTCCGGGCGTGAGGGTGACGGAAAGTGGAGGAGTTAAGAGTGGAGGAGTGGATGAGTTTATCTCGCAAACTCCCAACTCACCCACTCCCAACTCACTCACTTCTCTTCGCGTCCTCGTAGCGGCCGATGCCAAGATGAACCTCATGGTCATGAAGGCGCTTCTGAGCCACATCGGCAGCTTTGACATCACGGTGGCGATGGACGGCGCGGAGGCGCTTAAGACGCTCGAGACGGCGTCCGAGCCGTTCGACCTCGTCCTCACGGACATGTGGATGCCGAACCTTGACGGCGAGGGGCTCGTGAAGGCGATTCGTGCGAATCCGAAGCTTGCTTCCCTGCGCGTAGTAGCGGTGACAGCCGACGTCGAATACCAGACGAAGGCTGCTGCCGCAGGTTTCGACGGAATCCTTCTCAAGCCGGTGACGTCGGACAAGCTCCTCAAGATGCTGGCAGGAAGGGCATAACATGAAGATTGCACATGTATTGAGGCGGCTCTCGTTCGACGACTGGGGCGGTACTGAGCAGGTCGTCTGGAACATCGCCAAGGCGCAGAAGGCGGCGGGGCACGAGGTTCGGATCTTTGCGACGACCGCGCTGTGGAAGGGATTGGTGGACACAAAGGCCAAACAGTACGAGGAAATCGTCGAAGGCATAGAAATCCTTCGCTTCAAGCCGATATATCCTTGGTGGCCGATGCCGAAGCGTCTCGTCGACGAACTCGACAGGAAGGGGGGCAATCCGTTTGTCCCGGGGCTTGGCAAGGCGCTTCGCGAATGGAAGCCCGACGTCATCCATTGTCACGCGATGGCGCGCATTGCCGAATTGTGCTTAAGAGTTGCGGGTCAGGGGTCAGGGGTCAGTGCGCAGGAGTCAGGGGTCAGTAGTCAGGAGTCAGGGGTCAGGAGTCAGGAGTCAGTAGTCAGGGGGCAGGAGTCAGTAGGGCGAATTAAATGCGTTGTTTCTCTTCACGGTGGTGGAGCCAATGTGCCTGACGAAGAAGCGAAAAGTTTAAAGGCGCCGACGCGAGGGAGACTCCCCTGGGGTAAGATGGTCGACATCGCGATGGGCTGGACGCGCCGCATACCCGAGGATTTTGACGGCATTGTATGCGTAGGCGTGGACGAATATGAGCGCTACCGGGCGAAGCACCCTCACGTGATGTTTTTGCCAAACGGTGTAGATACGGCGATATTTGAAAGTGTGGGAGTGAGGGAGTGTGGGAGTGTGGGAGTGAGGGTGGACACGCTGAATGCCCCCACTCACCCACTCACAACTCACCCACTTACAACTCTTCTTTGCGTTGCCCGCATTGACCGGCAGAAGAACCAGATGATGATAGTCGAGGCGTTGGCGAAGCATCCCGAGATGACGGCGAGGCTTGTTGGCCCCGTCACGCAGCAGGACTACCGCGACGAGCTTGAACGACGCGCCGTCGAGCTTGGTGTAGCAGACCGCGTCGCTTTCGTAGGTGCGCTTAAGCCGGGGAGCCGCGAACTTGTCGAGGAATATGCCAATGCCGATGTCTTTGTCCTGCCGAGCCGACATGAGCCGTTTGGAATCGTCGTTCTCGAAGCTTGGGCTTCTGGGCTTCCCGTCGTGGCGAGCGACGTGGGCGGACTTGGCAGGCTTTGCGCCGCGCATCCAGAAGCGGCAATCAAGTTCGCTCCAGGCGAGGCCAAAGCACTTGATGATGTTTTGCGGCGCGTTGGAAGCGATGCGGCGCTGCGCGAGCGTCTTTCTGCGGCAGGCCGTGCCGCAGCGGCTGAATACGACTGGCGGACTCTTTCCTCTCGCCTAGTTGATTTTTACGCCGAAATATGATTAAATATATACCTAATAAATGCAGGAAGACGAACTTACAGAAGAAGAGCGCGCAAGACTGCGCGGCCTTATCGCGTTTCAGAAGGTAGTGCTGGGCATTGCCTTGCGTTGGTGGTTTCTTTTTGTTGTTGTTTTTCTGTCTCTTCTCACATTTTTCTCGGCTTTTCTGTGGATGCGCGGGGCAAAGAGCGTGAAGCGTTTCGAGGCTAAGACGCGACTTCTTTTCTCGCCAAAGAAAGTGTCCAGAATCGATGTTCTTGGCGACAAGCAACTAATGACCATCCTGGAGAGGCCGTCCCTCAAGCGCAGAGTGAATGAGCTTGTCGACATGGAGCTCATGGAGCGCATGTGCCTAACAGTTGACCTTAAGATCGAACAAAGTCGGCGGCAGAGCAATCTGTTCACGCTTACGGCGGCCTCCAAGACGCGAAAGGGTGCCTACGCCAAGGTGAACGCGTACGCCGACAT
>JAFYQC010000204.1 GCA_017547265.1 Kiritimatiellia bacterium
CGACCATAACGAGACGGGTGGGCGCGTCGCCTTTCTGGCTCGCCACGACAAGGAAACCAACGAGACCGCAGCCACAGCCCATGTCGAGGATGCTCATGGTAGGGGCCGCTCTCCGAGCGGACCGCGGGCTACCATCCAACGGCGAATTAGCGGAAAGTTCACGGGCGACCACTTCCGCCAGCGCAAGCCCTCCGTCGTCTACGCGGCGATGACAGAAACAGCCGGGAAAACTCGTAAGCATGAGCTTCTGCCCTCCTGGGACACTCGCGGGCCATGTCGCGGAAAAGTCGCGCACGCGATCTGGGTCATCCTTGATCTTTGCGAGGAGATCGTTCCTGTCGCGCTCGCGACCGACGAATTCAAGCTCAAAGCGCTTTGGGTGCAATAGATGTATCTCCTGAAGTAGATCGAGCGAAAGTTCCCCCGACATCAGTTTCGGGCCGGTCTTGAACTTTATGAGATCCCAGTCGTCCTTCGGCAAATGCGGCGAGCAGACCGCCTTCACGCCGCAAAACGAGTTCTCGATTGCATGGCAGTGATAGATGTCGAGCGTATGGCAGGTGATGTCACCGTCAAGCCACGAAGCGGGGCGTCTCGTGCCGCGCCTGTCCACTTCAAAGAGATCCTGGACCTTGTATCCGACAAGCAGTGTTTTCATGCAATCACCCCTTTCCAAGACATATCAAGACGACGCCGACCACTATTGCCGCGAGAGCAAGCCCCTTGCGAACGAGGTTAGTCTCGTGGAAGAACCGCGCGCCGAGGACAAATGTTATCACGACGGAGAAGCGACGAAGAAGCGACGCCGCTGATACCGGCGCATCAGGGCAGGCAAGTCCCTGAAAATAAAGCCAGTCGGCCGCGGCAAGAAGTATGCCGACGAGCGGTATCGTGCGGCGCCATTCGAACGCGACTTTCTCGGCATTGAAAAGGCGCGATACCGCGAGCGCGACTGAATAGAAGACGACGAGCCCTACTTGGAACGCAAGCTGGACCGACTCGACAGGAAGCGCGCGAACTTGGAAGAGGTATTTATCCCATATCGACGAAAGCGCCGAGCAAGCAGCACCCGCGAACGCGTACCACACTGCGCGGTTCCTGAAAAAATCTATTCCCTCATGCCGTCCCGCCCACGAGAAGACGAAGTATCCGGCGAACACAGTCGCCATGCCGATTAGCTGAACGAGCGAAGGACGCTCGCCGTAGAGAACGAACGCGATGACAAAGACGAGCGCAGGTGCGGACGCGCGTATGGGAGTCGCAATGGAAATCGGAAGCGACCTGAGCGCGCGGAAAGTGAACACCCACGACGTGCCGACGATAATGCACTTTATCGCAGACAGGCCGAGCAACTCGCGCGTCATCACCGTCGCATCGCCGAGGCGACCGCAGAGAGCGACACCGACGACATACGCGACACACCCAAAGCAAGTGGAAATGAGCAACGTCGGCAGGACTGCGTTGTCGCGCACGCTCGCCTTTTTCGCGAGATCGTAGAGCGCGAGGAACACGGCGCTCGCCAATACCAGCGAAGTCCAGTTCACCGCTCGCTCCCGCCAGCGGCTTTTCTGCGAAGCGTGATTTCTGTTATCTCGGTCGGATTGAAGAGCCGCAGGGGAAAGCCCGCCCACTGGCCGGTTCCCGGGGAGACGTGGAGATAGCGCCCTTTTGCAAACTCGTAAAGCCCGCGGACATGACCCTCGTTGACGATTGCGACAAGCCATTTAAGGACAGGCATCGCGCCGCCGTGCGTATGGCCAGAGAGCTGAAGTTTCACGTCCGCATCTTCGGAACAAATTTCCTCCGTGTGAGGGCGATGGTAAAGCAGTATGCGAAACGCACCCTTCGGCGCGCCGAAGAAGGCAACCTGCGCAACAGAATGAATTCCAGAAAAATCAGAAAACTGAAAGAAAGACGGATCGTAAAGCCCGCCAAGCGCAATCGCGTCATCTCCCCTTCTTATGACGCTCTTCGGATAATAGTTGTGTTCCGCAAGAATCCAAATGTTTAGTCCGAAAAGAGCGTCCTTCCACCCATCCCACTCCCAATACCACTCGTGGTTGCCCACGCACCCCCATACGCCGTCGCGCGCACGAAGATGAGCAAGCGGCTGCATGTCGTCTATCCGCTCGCATACAAATCCATCGACGAAATCGCCGGTAATCGCAATCAAGTCGGCATCGAGGGCATTGACGCGCTCTACTATGCGCTCGAAGCGCGGACGGCGCGCAGAGGTGGAGCAATGAAGATCGCTGAGGTGGACGATGCGGTAGCCGTCAAACGACTGCGGAAGATCATCGTACTCTATTTCGATGCGATTCACGTCAGGAGTCCTCACGCCCTCGTATATTCCCCACGCGGAAAGCGCGGCGGCACAAATGGCGAACGCGGCAAATATGCAGCGTGTCGTCCGCACGGGAACGCGTATCTTCGCAAGACCGAGCAGATAGCACAGGACGTCATACGGAAACGCCAGCGACAGAAGCAACATCACCGACGCATATATCCACCCATAGCCCAAGATTACGGCTGGCGCAAGATTCGGCGTGAACTCGTCGCCGCCAACAGTCGCGAAGAAAGCAAACTTGCCGAGCGCGAGGGCAAACAGTGCTGACGCGGCAAATTTGCCGCGGCGGGAGAGCTCAAGAGGCCGTACGACGGTTATGAACGCGATGATCCACGCCCCGACGGGAACGACCTGGAATATGAGTCTCCACATACGTCACACGCAAAGCGTCTCGGCGGCTTTGCGGAGACGCGCGAGGGTCGTGTCGCGGCCGAGAAGCTGGAGCATCTCGAAAAGCCCGATGCCCTCGCCACGGCCGGAGACCGCGACGCGAACGGGATGCACCCACGGTCCCATACCGTTGCCCTGCGAGAGCTCCTTGACAACGGCCTCAAGCGCAGGTGCTGCCCAGTCCTCAACCTTCGAGAACCGCTCCACGAGATCGAGCAGAAGCTCCTTCACGCCCGGCTTCTTCAAGCGCTTTTCAACCGCCTTTTCGTCAAACGGGAAATCGTCGGAGACAAAGCACCTAATTGCATCCGGAATGTCCTTCAGGAACTTGGTTCTAACCTGCACCTGACTCGCGAGATAGTCCCACCAGGCAA
>JAFYQC010000205.1 GCA_017547265.1 Kiritimatiellia bacterium
CTCTCGGCGAAGTGGTGCAAGTTCACGCCGGAGAGTCTTCAGCTTTTCCATCGCGAGAACGGTGGCGCGGGCGTAGGGCTTTCGGCTGTCGCGTTTTACTACGCGCGCGAACTCTATCTTGCGCTCGATGTCCCGATCGGCATTCTCGATGCGAGCTGGGGCGGGACGAACATCGATGCGTGGACGCCGAGGAGCGGCTATGAGGGCTGCGACGAGTCCATCAAGGATACGGCGGAGTATCAGGTCAAGTCAGACTGGAATGCCGAGACCGACAAGAAGGGCCCAATCGGCGGAGCGCATCAGCAGCCGACCGTCCTCTACAACGGAATGGTCGCATCCTTCGCTCCTATGGCGATGCGCGGGTTCATCTGGTACCAGGGGTGCCACAACGGTGGCGAGTGGCAGCGCTACTGCCCGAAGCTGCATGCGCTCTACAACGGGTGGAGTCGCGAGTTCGAAAACCCCGCGCTTAAGCTCTACCTCGTCCAGCTTGCGCCGTTCAACCATAACTGGATCGGGATATGCATGTCGCAGAATCTGTTCTGCGCAAAGGAGAAGAACGCTGCGCTTGCCGTGACGGCGGACGTCGGCAACTTCGACGACATCCACCCGAACGACAAGGAGATCGTCGCGAAGCGCCTCGTCGTCCACGCCCTAAAGCGCGACTACGGCTTTGCGATCCCCGAAGACGACTCGCCTGTATTCAAGTCTGCGTCGTTCAAGGACGGCAAGGCGACGCTGACGTTCGACAACGTGAAGGACTGGTACGTCTACGCGCCCAACCGCTCTCGCGAGCTTCCGTTCGAACTGGCGGGCGAGGACGGAGACTGGAAGCCGGCGAAGGTTCTGAACTTCAGGAAGCAGAAGGGGAAAGACGGAACGGAGACCGACACCGACTACATCGACGGGGCCGAGATCGTTCTTTACAGCGAAGATGTCCCGGAGCCCGTAAAGGCCCGCTATATGGGACGGCCCCGCACGTCCGGCACCCTCTACAACGAGGCGTCGCTTCCGCTCGGCCCCTTTGCGGCGCAGTGACCTGTGAAGACCATGGAAATCACCTCGCCATCCAATCCCAAGCTCAAGTACGTCGTGAAGCTGCGCAGCTGCTCGACGCGCGAGGAGTCTGGCGAGATGATTGTCGAGGGCTACCGCGAGTGCCGTCGTGCGCTCGACAGCGGCTATCGCCCGCGCGCGATTTTCCACTGCCCCGAGTTCTATCTGAAGAACGAGAACGAGCCTGGGCTGGTGGACGAGTGTTCGCGGCTCGGCGCAGAGGTCTACACCTGCTCCAAGACGTGCTTCTCGAAGATCGCCTACAAGGAGCGCCCGGACGGGCTTCTCATGGTGGGTCCGCATGTCTCGATAAAGCTTGCAGACCTGAAGCTCCCCGAGAACGCGCTCGTCATCGTCACCGAGGCAATCGAGAAGCCGGGCAACCTCGGGACTATCCTCCGCTCGGCGGACGCTGCGAAAGTCGCGGCGGTGATAGTCTGCGACCGCACGACCGACATCCACAACCCGAACGTCGTACGCGCCTCTACGGGAACCATGTTCACCGTGCCAATCGTCGAGGCGACTTCGGACGAGGCGCTTGCGTGGCTTAAGGAGCGCGGCTTCAAGATTCTCGCCGCGACGCCTCACGCGGAGAAGCTCCATTTCGAAGTCGACTTGACTGGCAACGTCGCGATTGCGCTTGGCGCCGAGCAGTACGGTCTAACGGCCAAGTGGATGGATGGCGCGGAGCTCAGGGTCAGGATTCCGATGCTCGGGACGGCCGATTCGCTCAATGTCTCCGCTGCCGCGACGATTCTCGTCTACGAGGCGGTTCGCCAGCGCATCGCCGCCGGTATCGACAAGGTTCCCGAGTTCATTCCCTGGCATGGGGAAGGGAAGAAGGACAAGTGAGATTCGCAAATCCGATATTCCTCGTTCTTTCGCTCCTTGTCCCAGTCGCCGGGCTTTGGTGGTCGTTTCTCAAGGCGCGCCGCGAGAAGGCGCTGGCGAAATTGACGCTGAAGGTTCCCACCTCGTCAGTCTCCGGACTTCAGACTGCATGCATCGTCACGGGGCTTTTCCTTGCGCTTTTTGCCGCGGCGCGACCGCAGTGGGGAAAGTCGATGGAGAAGACAGTGACGCGCGCGCGCAACGTCGTCATAGCGATAGATGTCTCGCGCTCGATGCTTGCCGAGGATGTTCGCCCAAACCGTCTCGAGCGCGCCAAGGCCGATGTAGCGGATCTCATCGACTCGCTTGCCGGCGATCGCTGCGCGCTCGTCGCGTTTCGCCGCACGGGTGTTGTGGTGTGTCCGCTCACGACCGACCATGGATATCTTCGTAGCGCCCTTGAGCGCATGAGCCCCGAGTCCGCGCCGCGTGGCGAGACGGATCTTGGCAGCGCGATCCGTGCTGCGCTTAGCGCGCTTGATCCCGCGGCAGACGACCATAACGCGATCATACTGATTTCCGATGGTGGTGATCTTCGCGGCGAGGCGCTCAAGAACGCCGAGGCGGCGAGAAAGCGCGGGATTCCGATTTTCACCGTTGGCATTGGCGACCCGAAGCGCGGCGCGACGATTCCGGCCGAGGACGGGCGTGGAGTGCAGAAGTTCGACGGCAAGCCCGTGACGGTCAAGCTTGAGGAGTCGGCGCTCAAGGCGATTGCCGAGGCGTCGAAGGGTGCGTATGTTCCGCTTGCCACCGCCGGCACAGCGGAGACGACGCTTGGCGCAATCTACCGCCGCCGCCTACGCCAGATTGCGCTGATGGAGCAGAACGAGGAAGAGTCGCGGCTTGGCGAGCGCTACCAGATTTTCCTCGTTCCCGGGCTTGTCCTCCTCCTCCTCGGCGCAGCGCTTTCCAAAGGCCGCTTCGCCAAGCGCAAGGCGGCGTAGTTGTTTCTCTGCTCTCTGCTAGTTAACAACCTGGGACAGATCCCACGAAACCGTTGTAAAAGGCCTGTTTTCGCGTTGTTGCCGGCTTGCGCGTTGACCGAAGATGAGCAAGGTGGTAGAATATTTACGCAAACAGGGAACGAGGAAATATTGTCATGAAACTGTCAAAAAAGAATGCGGCGCGGCAGAGCGCCATAAGCAAGGCGCTTGCCTCTGGCAAGGGGCTTGGCGGATTGCTCGTCGGGCTTGCAACTGCCGTAGTCGGTGGCTGTAGCGAAAGATCGCCAAGCAATGTGATGGGTGATTATCCGGCGCCGCAGCAGCCAAAGAATACCGCAAGCGAGACGAGGGATGCGTCTGTAATGGGCAAGATGATTTTGAAAGACGACAAGTCGCAAAATTGCACCACCAATGCCGTGAACGAGTTTGAGTCCGAGGCGGAAGGCGGGGTTGTTGAAGTGATTGAAGAGTAGCCCATAATGAAGCGAATTCTACTTGTAGCTGTTGCAGTAATTGTTGGCGTTCCGCTTCTCGTGACCGCCTGGTTCTACATTGGTGGGATAGAGATGGGCGACACGTCATCGCCGGACGACGCAGATCTTCTTTGGACGGCGCCAGATGTCGCAGACGAGGAGAACGCATTTATTGCAATCATGGCAGCGACGAACCTTATCAACTGCACCACCGTGGGCACGAACTCGTGGGACAAGGTTGATATGTCGTTCGTTAGCGGCTACGCGAACATCAACACGAATCACGACTCGACGGCGAGGCGAATTCGCTCCGATCCTGGCGCAGGGGAAAAGGCCGACAGGATACTTGCCGACAACGAGGCTTTCTACGCGGCGTTTGCGAAAGGGCTGGAGCGAAAGGGGTTTCGAAGCACTGATCCGCCCATTGAAGAACTTGGATATCCATTTCCCTCGGTTTTGCTCTACATGCGCATGGCGCAGTTCTGGCGGCTCAAGATTCGGCGAGAAGCGGAACGCGGAGAATGGGAGAAGGCGGCGAACAGTCTCGAAGTGCTTCGGCGGTTTGGGCGGTTTGTTTCAGATGGCAAGGCGAATAGATTTCCCGAGTTCAGCATTGGTATTATGCTGATGGAAAATGTTCTAAACGAGATGGTTGGTCTTGTGGTGATGGGTGGGTATGGCGAGGACTCGCTTTTGCGTTTCGCTGCCATTGCCAAGGAGGATGAAGCTGCTTTTTCTACAAACTGCACGCATGTGGTCAGGGGGGAGTATACGCACATTGTCGCTGAATTGCCGAAGAAGAGTGCGGCAGACTTGTTGCGGACTCTTGATTGCGATTCGCCTTTTAGGCGCATTTGTCCTGTTCTTGAGCATTGGCCGTTCTACCGCGATTTTGCGCTTGGTGAGCGCTGGACGCGTCGGCGACTTGCCGATGTAGCCCATTCGTTCTTGCGAGGAGAGATCGATTATGCTGTGTATGAGAGATCCTATCCCGGAAATCCATTCGTCCGCAATTGGGCCGGGCGCGAGCGGGTTTATGGTTTTGCCTTGTGTTGTGGAAATTTGCTGGGTGGTTCGTGGGGGAACAGGCGGAAGTTGCGTTTGCTCACGCGTGCGCAGCTTGTTATCGCGGCGGCGCGGTGGCGGCTCGCCCATGACGGCGAAATGCCGCCGACGCTTGATGCGCTTGTTCCGCAGTATCTTCCTGCAGTTCCCGCCGACCCTTGGTCGAAAGACGGCAAACCCCTCAATTATGACGCGGCAACTGGTGTTGTGTGGTCGGTCGGCGAGTCGGGAGCTTTCGATTACTCCAAATTGCCTGTTGAGAAGTCAAAGCGGCTTCGTGGCAAGATTGGCAAATATGTGGATCGCTTTGCATTCCGTCTCGACGGCAAGCCGCTGAATTTGATGGATAACGCGAAATGAAGAAGCTCATTCTATCTACTGCGGTCGTGTTGGCGGTTGGCGTAGGTGGAATCGCGCTGGGGCTTCGCATGCGTGGACTTTCATTTGAGGAGGCGGCAGGTATGGGCAGGGAAGCGATCAAGGGGAAGATGTCTCGCCGCACGACCGAGGGCGTCGTCGCGGAGGTCGAGAAGGCGAAGCCGGCGCTTGCGTTGCTCGCAAAGGCGGCTGGCTCGAAGCTGCGCATCAATGTGTTCAAGGAAGAGCGAACGGTCGAGATTTCGTCGCCGGGGTGGATCAATCCAGTCGTCTACAAGATGACGGCGTTCAGCGGGAAGCTTGGTCCGAAGCTGAAGGAAGGCGACAGGCAGATACCCGAGGGCATCTACTGCGTCGAATACATGAATCCGAACAGCAGCTATCATCTTTCGTTCAAGGTGTCGTATCCAAACGATTTCGACAAGGCGATGGCGGCGAAGGAGGGCCGCACCAATCTTGGCGGCGACATAATGATTCACGGCTCGAACGCCACTATCGGTTGCGTACCGATCGGCGACGAGGGGATAGAGGATGTTTTCTATCTCGTTGCCAAGGTCGGCTTCAAGAATGTCGAAATCGTCATAGCGCCCTACGATATGCGAAAGGGTCGCCGCCCCGAGCTTGAGGAATCTTCGCTCGCTTGGTATCCGCGCCTCTGCGACGATATCTGCGCGGCGCTCAATAGGGGATATTCGGGCGGCCCGAAGGTGGCGAAATGAACAAAAAGTTCCTTCTCTTGGCGTTGGTCGCGGCGGTTGTGCTTGCAGGCATCACGAAGAATGGTAAACTGGGCGTGGGCGCAGGCGCATGTGCAGTCGTGGTGTTGTTTATAGTGTCGCAGTTGCATGCCGTTTCTAAGACGAAGCCGTGCAAGGACATCAGCGAACTTGACGATGACGACGGAGGGATAGACTGGCGAGAGGAGAATGTTTCAGAGGAAGAGTTTGCGATGTGGAAGGGTTGGGCGGTGCTGATGGACGATGTTGCCGTTCACGAGGCAAAGGCGGCGGCCGAGACTCTTGAAAAGGCGCAAATCCGCTGTCGGCTTGAATTGCTAAAGGAAGACCGCGCATGGCACCGCTATGGGAACGGCGGCCTTGGCACGCGGATGTGCGTTCTCGTCGCCCCAAGCGACTACGCCGCCGCACGAAAAATCGTTTAGCCACATTGGGGAGACACCCCATTTTCGTTTCGCTTTCTAACTGCAATTTTTTCGTTCTCTCCGCTTATCGCAATTTCTCCGGATTTCCCCCTTGCCTTTTCGCGGTCATTATGCGATAATCTTTTCGTTCCTCGGAATTGAACACCGTCGGCGGACGGATACAAGGGGGAACCGTAGAGAGCCTGCGGGTTGAAATGCCAGTAGTCCTTGGCCATGGTGCCGGGGGTGTTGATCGGCAGAATCGCAGGTGTCGCGTCGCGTTGAGGGCTGGCTTGCCCGCAGGCCGCTGAAAGGCGGTGCATAACGTGCGCGGATTGGCCCGGCATGGCCCATTCCAGATTGCCGAACGCATGGCCGCGTGGTCGTGCGCGTTCGGAAACTGCAATCGGAGGGCCACAACATGGCAAGAACAGCAAGAGTCAAGAGCAATGGCGAGGGAACGGCATACTATCACCTCGTTTCCCGCGCCAGCAACAAACAATTCCTATTTCGGAAATCAGCGGCGAAAGACCGCCTTGCGGAACTCGCTCGGAAGGCGGCCGAGTTCAGCGGGATCAAGCTTGTCGCATTCGCCGTGATGGACAACCATTACCACATACTCTGCAAGGTTACGCGCAGCTGCGACCCGGTTCCGCAGGAAGAGGTTGTCCGGCGTGTGGGCATCCTCAAGGGGACAAAGGCTGCTGAGTTTCTTGCGGAGCACTGGAGGGAGCTTGCGGCTGCGGGTTTTGACGCGACGCTCGAGTCAGAGCTCAACCGCTATCGCGCGCGCATGAACGACATAAGCGAGTTCATGAAGACGATGAAGGAACTCTATGCGATATGGTACAATCGCGAGTACGACTACTGCGGCAGCATCTGGAGCGGGGTGTTCAAGTCGACGATGGTCGAGGGAGGCAGATATCTTGAGTACTGCCGCCGGTATATTATGATGAACCCTGTGCGTGCCGGGATAGTGTCGCAGATGAAGGACTATCGCTGGGTTTGGGGCGCAGATCTCGAAGAAACTGAAGGCTTTGCGGGGTGTCTCCCCGAATGGAGCGTGATGGAGAGGGTGGCACAGGTCGGGGCGGGAAAAATATTCGGCAGCGAGGCGTTCGTGCGGAAGTGGATATATGGGCTTGGTGACAAGTTCCTTGCCGCGCGGACGGCGGCGCATGCCGTGGGGAGTATCGGCTTTTCGTCACATGGCTGGCGGCTGGCGAATAAGGATGTTCTGATCTTATGCGGCAAATCCGCCGCGCAGCGTGGGATTGTGCTATAATGTAGTCATGAAAATATCATTTTTGCGTATTGCGGTTTGCGCGGTTGTCGGAACGGTTGTAATAGGCGCGCTTCTTGCGTGCTGCTTTCTGCGCTCGCGGACGACCGGCGTCGACACTTCGACCGTTCGCAAGGAAATTCGCTTCTACCGCTCCGGCACGGAGTGGTTCGCAGATGTTCCGCAGCACACCAAGGCCGAGAACCAGATGGTCGCCGGCGCGGACACGCTGCTTGAAGAAGTCTCCGATGGTGCCGACGAAGTGTTTGTCGTGCTGTCGTCGGACATTCCGAACCCCGACGAGTGGAAACTCCATCTCCACATAGTTGAGCATGACAAGTTCGGCGCGACCTACAAGGTCAAGGCCGCCGGACAGGAAGGCGTCCAGATCGCTTGGCTCTGCAATGTCATGCACACCGTCTTCGGCGGCGAACATCCGACGGATATCTACATCCACTCGATTACCGCCAAACGACCCTAAAAGAGCAATATGGCGACAGAAAACGGCAACGAAAAAGGGGTGTCTCCCCAGCGGAGCAAAGGCGGCGCGCGTCGTTGGTATGGTGCGGCGCGAGGGCTTGCAATTGTTCTCCCATTCGAGTTGGTTTTGCTGCCGATGGCGGACATCACGTCTGACTTTTTCCCGCTTGCCGTTGCGTTTGGTGCCGCGCTGATTTGCTTGGTGGCTCCTGCCCAGCCGCATATCGGCAAGAGTGCGCGGGTGGGGGATAGCGCATTGCTGGCATGGTTCTTTGCCGTTGTTCACCTTTTGATTCTGGGGTTCTGGGTGTATTTTAGCACAGGATTCTTCGGTTTGTTGTTTAATGCCAAGTTTAAGGCTGCTGTCAAAGATGCTGACCGGATAGTCGTGCGCGATGGCAATGGTCTATGGAGTTCCAGCCCAGATAAGGAGCCAGTGCTTTTTGGAGTCACTAACAAGGCGGAGATCGCGGCGTTCAACGACATGTTCAAGTTTGCCAGAAGGGAGATGTCTTGCAAGTGTAGTGGTTATCCGGGCATCGATTGGTGGCGCGACGGACAGCGCATCGCAGTGGCTGGGATTCATCATAACCGCAAGCTTCGCATGAGCGGCATAGGCGGAGACCTGCGCTTCACCGCCGAATCCAAGCGTTGTGTTCAGGAGTGGCTCGAAACGCATTGCGGGCTTACTCCTGGCGACAATTCGCCGCGGTATCGTCGATGCATAATGGCTCGTGCGAGAATTGAGAGTGAGGCGCTTGATTTGGCGAAGACTAATGACGGCAAGAAGCCGACGATGGACGACCTTCGCGATGAGTTCAAGAAGAATGGCAAGGAGTTTCCGTCGTGTCCGGCCGGCGGCGAGTATTCGCTCACCTACGGCGAAGACGGAACGCCAGAGGTCAAATGCACGGCTCCGCGCCACGATTAGGCCTGATGCGCTGTGATATAATATCGGCATGGGGATGTTGCGAGAGGAAAATAAGGCGAGTGGAAAGCAGACGGTGCTCCATGTCTGCTGCGGGCCGTGCGCGAGCGCGTGCGTGCCGCGGCTGAAGGACGCGGGGCGGGAAGTGACGATGCTTTTCGCCAACTCCAACATCGACACTGCCGAGGAATTCGAGCATAGGCGCGCGGAGGCCGAACGGCTCGCCGCTCACGACGGCGTTGCGTTCGCGTCGCTTCCCTACGACCACGCCGACTGGCTCGAGAAGGTCGCAAAGGGCTTCGAGGACGCGCCGGAGAAGGGCGAGAGGTGCGCGAGGTGCTTCCGCTACAATCTCGGCAAGGCGGCGGAATGGGCGGCCGCGCACGGGTTCGACTCGTTCACCACTTCGCTTACCGTCTCGCCGCACAAGCCAAGCGAGATGGTGTTTGCCGCGGGGCGCGAGGTTGCGGAGAAGGGCGGCGCCGGCTTTCTTCCCGAGGACTTCAAGAAGCGCGAGGGCTTCAAGCTCTCCGTTGCGCGCGCTAAGGAACTCGGGCTCTACCGCCAGTCCTATTGCGGCTGCGAGTTTTCAAAGAAGATGCCATGACGGCTGCACGAGGAGGCGGCCGAAGGCTCCTCCTCGCGGAACCTCGGCGAATACGCCGTATCCGCTCGCTCGGACCTTCGCTCCGCCCCCTCGCCAATCTCGCCGTGATTTGATGGCGCACTACGCAGCCTTGCTGTGGTATAATATCGGGCATGAGAAAAGACCTTGAGAAACTCAACGCCCTCGGCCGTTCTGTCGCCGCGCCGAAGGACTACGATCCGGCCGTTCTCGACGCGTTCGAAAATCGCCACCCCGAGCGCGACTACTGGGTGACGTTCACCGCGCCCGAGTTCACGACTCTCTGCCCGAAGACCGGCCAGCCCGACTTCGCCACTCTCACGATCCGCTACATCCCTGCGAAGAAGCTTGTCGAGTCGAAGTCGCTGAAACTCTACCTCTTCGGCTTCCGCAACCACGGCGACTTCCACGAGGATGTCGTGAACGTCATATACGACGATCTCGTAAAGCTCCTTAAGCCGAAGTACATGGAAGTCTACGGCAAGTTTGCCGCGCGCGGCGGCATCACGATAGATCCGTTCGTGAACGGTGGCGCGGGCGCGAAATACAAGGCGCTCGCCGCAAAGCGCTTCGAGAACTGGTCAGGCGTGCGCGACTGATCGCGGCGAAATGAAGTTCTGGGGCATAACCGGCACCAACGGCAAGACGACGACGACTTGGATCTTCGCCGAGTTCGTCAATGCTTGGGGTGCCCAGCTTCGAGCCCAGGAGCGAGTGAGCGAAGCGGAAAGAGCGGACGGGCGAGCTCCGCTTTGTGGCTATATAACTACGGTCGAGGCGTTTGACGGAGCGCGGCATTTCTACACCGGCTACACGACGCCGCCGCTCGCGCAGTTGAAGGAGATATACGCCGCGATGGAGCAAAACGGCTGCACCGACTGCGTCATGGAAGTCTCGAGCCATGCGATCCACCAGAACCGCGTGGGCTTTGGCGAAGTCACGTCTTTTTCTGGCGGCGCGTTCACGAACATTTCGGAAGACCACCTCGACTACCACAAGACGATGGAAGAATACTTCCGCGTAAAACTCTCGTTCGCCGAGCGGATTGCGCGGGAAAATTCGTCTGGCAAGGCGCCTCCTTTTGCCGTCTGCATCGATGGCGAGGGCGGCGAGAGAATGTACGAGGCGTGCCGCAAAATCCCCGGGCTGGACGTCTTCCCCGTGTCGGCAAAGCCCGCTGTGTTTGACTTATCGAAGCTCCAGCTTGTCGGCGACTACAACAAGTCCAACGTCGCCCTTGCAGCCGCACTCGCCCTTGTTGCCGGCGTTCCGTATGATGCCATACAGCGCACGATTCCGACGCTTGCGCCGCGCTGGGGTCGGCTTGAGCGCGTTGCTAATCCCGCCGTCAAGGCAGCGGTCTATGTCGACTTTGCGCACACACCCGACGGTCTTGAAAAAGTCCTTTCCGCCGCGCGCGGCTTCACGCCGCAGGGCGGTCGCCTCTGGGTCGTCTTCGGCGCTGGCGGCGATCGCGATCCAATGAAGCGCCCGCTTATGGGCGAAGCCTGCGCTAAGCTCGCTGACTCACTTGTTGTCACGAGCGACAATCCGCGAAGCGAAGATCCTGCAAAAATCATTGATGCAATAATCGAGGGCGTCAAACGGGTGCCGACAAAGCCGTCGCTCGTTCGAGTAGAGCCAGATCGCCGCGAGGCGATTTCGTTTGCGCTCGCGAACGCCGGTTCCAGCGATGTCGTGATCATTGCTGGCAAGGGGCATGAGACGACGCAGGAGATTGCTGGCGTGAAGTATCCGTTCGACGACCGCGAAGTCGTTCGTGCTTTTGCCAAGCAACCCGACGCCACGGCGTCGTTATAACGCAAAGAAATGGTATAATCTACAGCATGAACATCGTCGAGAAACTTGCTGGGCTCATACGCGACACTAGTTCGTCGCTTCCGTCGGATGTGGAAGCGGCAATAAGGAAGGCATTCCGTGGCGAGGCGCGCGGGTCATCCGCGTCTGTCGTCCTCGGGACGATACTCGACAACGTGCGTCTCGCGAGGAAGCTCGGCTCTCCGCTTTGCCAGGACACTGGGACTCTTGCGTTCTACGTCGACGCGTCGCTTCGCCGCAAGGTTTCGCCAGCAGTCATCAAGAAGGCGGTCGCGCTTGCGACCGCACGCGGGTATTTGCGAAAGAACTGCATCGACTCCGTGACAGGCAAGTCCTACGACGACAACTGCGCGGACGGGGCTCCCGTGATTCACTATGTCGACTGGCAGAAGCCGGGGTGCGTGACGCTTGTCATGAAGGGCGGCGGTAGCGAGAATATGTCGCGCCAGTATTCGCTGCCCGACGCTTCGCTCTCGGCGGGGCGCGATCTCGTGGGCGTGAGGAAATGCATCCTTGACGCGGTTCGCAAGGCGCAGGGCTTTGGCTGTGCGCCCGGGATACTCGGCGTGTGCATTGGCGGTGACCGCGCGACGGCGTATGAAGTTGCGAAAGAGCAGCTTCTCCGTCCGCTCGGTGCGGCTGGCGCGTCGAAGGACGCGACGCTCAAGCGGCTTGAGAAGGAGATTCTGAAGGACGCAAACTCTCTTGGCATAGGCCCGATGGGACTTGGCGGCAAGACGACGCTTCTCGGCGTCAGGATCGCGGCGCGTCCGCGCGTTCCCGCGAGCTTCTTCGTGACCATCGCCTACATGTGCTGGGCGTGTCGCCGCGGAGAGATTTGCGTCTTGGCTTAAGCCCTCAGCAACTTTCGCGGGGACAGGCCCCGCGGAACCATTGAAAATACTGGGTTATGAAAGAACTGAGATATCCATTTGACGAGAAAAAGATTCGCGCGCTCAAGGCGGGCGATTCTGTTAGCATCTCCGGCATCGTCCACACTGGGCGCGACAAGTTCCACAAGTTCTTCGCGGACGGCGGGAAGATCCCCGTCGATTTCCACGACGGTGCGCTCTACCACTGCGGGCCGGTTTGCGTCAAGCGCGAGGACGGCTGGACGGTTGTCTCGGCAGGTCCGACGACGAGCGTTAGGGAAAATCCATACGAGCCAGCTTTCATCAAGTCGTCAGGCGTCCGCATCATCATCGGAAAGGGTGGCATGGACGACGCGACTCTCGCTGCGATGAAGAAGTGCGGCTGCGTCTACGTGCAGGCAGTTGGCGGCGCGGGCGCGCTTTACGCCGCTTCGGTGAAGAAGGTCGCAGGAGTTGACCTTCTCGATAAGTTCGGCGCGGCCGAGGCGTGCTGGCATTTCGAGGTAGAGGGCTTTCGCGGCGTGGTTGCGATGGACGCGCACGGAAATTCGCTTTTCGACAAGGTTGCTTCTGCTGCAGACAAGCAACTTAAGAAGATTCTCTGATATTTACGTTGGCCGTGTAGAGAGATTCTACATGTTCTGCGGGATTTTAACGCAGAGACGCAGAGGCGCGAAGTGCGCAGAGGGGTGGTTTCAAGCTTTGACTTTGTGCTCGACGTCTTGGACGACGAGTCCTGCGAGCGCGAAGCCGAAGATCGCCGTCGTGTGCGCGACCGGTCCGTTGATGCGCTTCTTGGGTTCGTCGTCGTTGTCTGCCGGACCAAGGTTCTCGCGGCGCTCCGGACTCCACACACATTTGAACTTTCGCGTCGGCA
>JAFYQC010000206.1 GCA_017547265.1 Kiritimatiellia bacterium
GCGCTCTCCAGACCGGGGGCATCCCCCTCGTAGGCAGGCCCATAAGCAAGAAGAAGCTACGCCTCAAGAGTACACAGTATTTGACAAACCGAAAACCACCCAGCTACTTATCGGGTACACTTTCTATTTGACGAACTGGGTGCCAAACTCCTCCGGATAGTGCACCTTGAGGTACGCCGACTGGTAAGCGAGCCAGGCGTAGGCGACGGCATGCGACTTGTTGAAGGTCCATGACGCAACCGCATACCAATCACCCCATATCTTGCCGGCGAGTGTTCGCGCTTCCGCTTCGTCCGCCCACTTGCCGACACGGAATTCGCCGTTGGCAAGGCAGCCTTCAACGAAATGTGTCTTTAGCTCTTCCGTCACAGCCAGTCTTTTCTTGCCCATCGCCTTGCGCATCTTATCCGACTCCCTGCGCGAGAAGCCCGCAAGGCTACGCGAAAGCAACATCATCTGCTCCTGGTAGATTGTCACACCGCATGTCTCGCGGAGAACACTCTCCATGAGCGGATGGTCGTATGCAATCGGCTCTTCTCCGTTCTTGCGCCGGACGAATGTCGGGATGTACTCCATCAGGCACGGACGGTAGAGCGCGCTCATTGCAACAATGTCGCTGAACGACACGGATTTGAGAGCTCGAAGCCAACGTCTCATCCCCTCCGACTCGAACAGGAAGATGCCAGTGGTGTCTCCGTAGGCAAACACTTGCAGCGCCTTGGGATCGTCGTCTGGAATCTTTTCGAGGTCGAGATCCTGTCCAAAACGCTCCTTGATCAATTCGATGCAGTTTTTATGGACCGACAGCGACACCAGCCCCAGAATGTCGAATTTGAGCAACCCAACCTGCTCGACGTAACGCGACTCGTATTGGGTAATCAGCTCTATGCCGGTGGACGTTCTAAGATTCTTGTCAATCGGCGCCACTGGCAAAACTTCTGCAAGCGGACGCCGCGAAACAACAATGCCGCAGGCGTGAATCCCAGGCTGGCGGATGCACCCCTCCAGTTTCTCGGATATCCGCAGCACGCTCTTCTCCAAGTCGCTCCCGCTTTCGCGGGCATCCCGCAGTTCCTTGGACTCCCTATAAGCTCGCCTTAAAGTCATTCTTGGCACATCCGGGACAAAGCTTGCAAGTCGGTTTGCATCCTCTATCGACATCCCCACCACACGCGACACGTCCTTGATGGCGCTCTTCGGCGCCATCTGCCCGAACGTGACGATATGCGCCACATGGTCGCGTCCGTACTTCTCGCAGATGTAACCGGCGACCCTTTCTCGCCCTGCATCGTCAAAGTCGATGTCGATGTCCGGCATGGAGATTCGGTCCGCGTTGAGGAACCGCTCGAAAAGAAGTCCGTGCTTTATTGGATCAACATTCGTTATCCCAAGAGCATACACGACCGCGGAACCTACTGCCGCGCCACGCCCTGGCCCCACCCATACGCCCATCCGCCGCGCCGCCGCGACATAGTCCTGTACAATGAGAAAGTAGGACGCGAAATCAACGCGGCAGCCACTATCGCAAAAATGCTCAATGGTCGACAACTCGAATTCAAGTCTATCTGACACTTCCGCTGGCAACGGCGTACCCCATCGCTCCGACGCGCCTTTTGCAACAAGGTGGCGCAGATACGCCATGCTCGACGGGAATTCCGGTGGAATCGGGAATATGCCAACATCCGGCAGCTCGTCCAGTTCGTAGTCCTCGACTTCCATGGCAAGACGCCGCGTGTTTTCTACCCATTCGGGATGATTCGGAAACTTCGCGAGCATCTCCTCCGGCGACATCAAATACTCTGTTCCACTGCAATGGCGCGCGCCCGGCGCATCTATTCGCTTATAATCGTTTATTGCGCAATACGCGTCAAACGCCACAGCGTCGTCTTTGTCGATGAAGCGTACTGGCGGAGCTGCGCACACGTTGACCCTCGGCCAATTCGGTAACGGCTCGTCGTCCCGCTCCACCATGAATGCAAAATCACCGGCAAACCGATTGAGACATGCCTCGGCCAGGCCGAGATCTTTGCCCCCAGCAAGGCACATCATCCCGTCCCCCAATCGCAATACCACCTCAAGCGGAACGACTGCGACATGGCGGTTATCGCATTTCAGCTTCGCCTCCGACGCGAGGCGAACGAGATTCCCGTAGCCTGCTTTGCTCTTGGCGAAAAGAACTAACGGGGCGTCCATCCCACGTTCTCGTATCCAAACGCGGAGGCCGATGATTGGCTTTATCGGCGGCAAGCTTCCATACTGCAATGAACTCCGCGAACGGCACGCCGTGTGGAATTCCTTCACGCCGCACATGTTGGCGTCGACAAGCGCAAGCGCCGCCATGCCCATTTCTCGCGCCTTGCGGACGAGACGTGGAATCTGGCAGATGGATTCGCCTATCGAGTAGGACGAGCGGACGTTAAGAGGGACATAGCCGTTCATTTCACCGAACCTCCTTTGCGTTGGGCATCTTGGCGTCAATCACCGTCTCGACCGTAATGCCGCCGAAGTCGAACTTGTATATCGTCTCGTCGCGCATAAGCTCGAACAGCTCGCCGCGCATGGACCCAAAACGTTCATCCACCTCCGCCAAGTTAGTTACGGGCACAGAAAGGATAATGAACTTCATGTTGCGAAGCTTGAGAAGCGACGCCCAACGGCGGAGATCGGCCTTGAACTCCTCCATCTTCGCGACATGATCCTTGTCGTTCGCGTCAAAGAACAACTGGTAGACGAGAACGGGCATGTCGCCTTTCTTCACGCCCGCCTTGTTGCAGGCGGACGCAGTGCGGTGCAGGAACTGGTAGGAAACGTCCTTGCAGTCTCGCATGAACTCCCCGTAATGCGCTACGCCCGTGCAATCGGCCTCGTGGATGTATCCAATCCATGTCCGCAAAACGCGACGGCGCAACATAAAATCTGCGCCTTGCGGCGACTCTTCGAGCCAGTCCCGAATCGTCTTTTCCCTGTAGCGCACATACTCCGTCATCTTGCCCTCGATGGCTATCTGAAGCCCTGGATCGAGTATCATGATGTCCGTCATAGACGGGCGGCCTACATTTTTGCCATTGGAAACAGGCTCTGTGGGAAATTCAAAATACTTAAGCGACGCCTCGGGACGGAAACCGGGAATCGCCTCACCGAGCAACGACTTGATCTTGCCGAGGTTTTCCGGCTGCCAGAACTCGGCGAGCGGTATGGAGCTCGTGCGACACGAATTCACCTTCGTCCTGGCAAGCTCCCCAAGCACTTCACTATAGCACCCCTTGGGGAATCCGAAGAAATACCCCATTTCATCATCTATCATCTTTTTTCTTTCTTTCATGCCCTTCATTTAGCAATCCCCATGCCACCGACAAAAAGGCCGGGAAATACGCCATTTCCCAGTCCTTCCCCGACCACTTCTTTACCACCTGGTCAAATTGTAATCATTCACACCACCGGATCAGTGCAATGTTCGCGACGGCCGCAATCGCGGCAAAAGGCACGCACCCTCTTGCGACTTTGCTTCGCAAAGCTCCTCGCTACGCTCGTCGGGGAACCTGATGCCTGCGGCACAGGTGCATTTCGCCAGACGGAGTCGAACTGCTCGACGAGAGTATTGACGAGGGCGGGGTCATCGGTGAGCACGCCGTTCTCGAAGTTGCGCTTCCGTTCAGACTTCGCGCCCATCCCCGCGCCGGTGAGGTTTGCCGAACCGAAATACGCCTTCACGCCGTCCACAATGATGCACTTGAAATGGACGCGCGGACAAAGCATCCGCTCCATCGCCGTCCAAAGCGTCGGATAGCGGTCGAAGTCATCTCGCCAGTTCGGACCAGGATCTTTCGCATGAATTAGCCGCACCTCGATCCCACACTTCACCATCCCATCCAGCACCTCCAAAAAAGGCACCATGTCGCGACCGCCAGTGTCGACATACATGTCCTTGATGTCGGCAGTAGCAATCCACAGTCGTTCCCTCACCTGCGGCACAATCCCACAGATGACAGACTCGTAGATCTCGCGGCTGGAGAGGAATTGCGTCATACGATTGCCTGATACACCTTCACATCTCGCTCCGAGAAGCAACAGAAAACAACTTCTATCTCTGCGTTCTTTGCGTCCTCCTTGTCCGCCGTAGCGCAAAGCGCGGAGGTGGATGCGGCTAAGAAATTCTTCACCTCCCCTACCGCTATCTTCGCCGCGTCTTCAATTGGATAGCCATACACACCTGTTGAGATGCAAGGAAAGGCGATGGACTTGCAACCGTTCTCGGCGGCGAGGGCGAGGGAGTTGCGGTAACAGGCGGCGAGTTTTTCTGGTTCCCCATGTTGCCCGTCACGATATATCGGGCCGACGGTGTGGATGACGAACTTAGCGGGGAGCTTGAAGCCAGGCGTGATACGCGCCTCACCAGTCGGACCGCGAACGCCCGGCCTAACCTCGGGCACCTTGAGACAAGCTTCGTAAAGCTCTCGTCCAGCCGCACGATGAATCGCGCCGTCAACTCCGCCGCCACCGAGCATCACCTGATTCGCCGCGTTGACAATGGCGTCAACAGCGAGCGTCGTGATATCGCCTTTAACAATCTTGATCACTGTTTTACCTCCATTTGGACATCGACCGGGGTTGCACCCCGAACCCTGCCGCTCGCATCATGGCCCGTGCAAGCGATAACTTCACCCCGAACCGTGCCTTCTTCGAATTCGTGAGCAGTTGCCCTTTTACAAAGCTCTTGGTTGCGGGCGTTCATAAGATGGCAGTTGTCGTAATTTACAGGGAACACCGGCACGTCCACCGGGAAAGAGCTCAACAACAACTGCCGCCCCTCCGCCAAGAAGCGCGAGTCCTCTACCGTTGGGTCGAAGCGCGGCGGCAACCCGTGGGCCACGGTCTTTATCCAACGCGCATGAGGTTCTTGCCTCAGTCGCCGCTCCAACTCCTTCTCGCCTGGTGAAAGGAAACCGCAAACCGGCACCTCCCCGCGACGCGCTCGCTCGACCATCTGCGCGATTTCCTGCTCATGCTGCGGCACAGTCTTCCTTCGCGTCAGTCTTACGGGGAACATAAACGGATTCGCCAACAACGTCAAATCGCCGATGGCCGTCCAAGGCAGAGATGCGTCCAGTACGTGATGTCGCAATCCACCTCGTCTGACAAACAGATCGGGATGTCCGTCCTTCCAAATCTTGCGCGCAGGATTCATCTTGATATATCTGCGAACTGCTGCAAGTGGTTTCCCGGCATTGACAAGTAAAATCCAGAAGTGATCTTCCCAGACAAGCTCAGGTTTAACACCGATGATTGGCGAGACGACATCCTCGCCTTCACGCCTGAACCGCTGAAACCAATCCAATATATCAAATCCCTGCGCCTTGCTATAATCAACAATAAGCAGCAAGTGCAGATGGTCTGGCATTATGATATAGTTGCTAGCCGTCAAGAACGGCCACCTCTCATGAACGCCGCTCCATAGCGCCGCCATCGCCCCGCCCGCAGCCGTCAATTCAACACCATATGCCAATTTCCCATCTCTTCCGACCTTCTCGACTATGCGCGACAAAACGGTGTTCCGCCCTCTCACACAAAAAGTGAGAAAGAAAAACCTTCGACCGCCCTTGTCGAATTGCAGCCTCACGCCACGCTCCTTCCTTCCGGGAACGGCGGGGTGCGGGGTGCAACCCCGGTCGATGTCCCCTTTATCATAGACACTTCCTCGCTATGCTCATGAATGTTCCCATGCGCATATTTTACCATAACTTCTGTCAGCAATTACCGACGAGGACACGGGAGAAGCCCCGCCTGGATCAGCGGCCAGACGAAAGGCGGAGCGCCGTTGCGCGGATCGCGGCAATCGCCGCGTCGACTTCCGTGTCGGCAATGCCCGCCACAGTGTGCTCCATCGGACACGGCCCGTCGTTCTTGCGGTTCCTGATGCCGGCAATCTCCTCGCGGAAGCGCACACGGATACCATAGCGTCTGAAAATCGCAACCGCCCCCTTCGCAATCAAGGGCGCATAGACCTCGGTAACGCCGAGCTTCACGTAAAGGAAAGCCGCCGCGCGCCCGACGATGCGATCGTAACACCGGGCACCCGCAAACTTCGCAAATTCGTTGTCGATCGCATCGAGGATCGGCTTGACGCCGCGCGCGCGGCTCGTCCACTCCGTCCCGTCGGCGAGATACGCGACAAGCGTCTCGTCCCCGAAGGCGAAGTCCTGGGGGTCGAGCGACTTGACGCGAATCGCCTTCGTCTCCGCCGGACAGTAGTTCTCGCACCGTCCGCAGCCGATGCACTTCGCCGCGTCGACCTTCGGATGCGCGACCTCGCCGCCTTCGTCCTTCACGAGCGAAATCGCGTCTTTCGGACAGCGCTCGCTGCACAGCGTACACGCCTCGCCAGACGAGGTGCGGCAGTTCGCGCGCGTCCACTCGGCGACGCCGACCTTGATGCGCGCACGCTCCGACGGATGGTCGAAGCGCAGAAAGGCCTGCGCGGGGCAGACCTCGGCGCAACGCGCGCACGAAGGGTCGCACGCGCCGCGAGAGAAGTCGAGCTTCGGGAGAAGCGCTCCCCCGAACAGGGTGCGGCCGTAGTCGCAGGAGCCCGCGGGGACAAGTACCTTCGCCGGACAGGACGACATGCAGAGCCCGCACGCCGTGCAGGACCGCTTGAGGCGCGAGAGCGACACAGCGCCCGGCGGCATCACCGCGCGCGCAGGATCGTTCCACTCCCTGATCGCCTGGGCCGTGGCGACACCCACCACGCTCGAGCCCATCCCGACGAGAAATCTGAGACGCGTCATGCTCATAGCCCGATCGCCCCCTTCCCGCAGGCGCCGAGGCAGTCGAAGCACCGCACGCACCGTCCGTTGTCCACGGTCTTCGCATTCGCGTCAATCGCACCCGCCTTGCAGCCGCGCTCGCATATTCCGCATCCGACGCATTTCGCCGCGTCGATGCGGATCTTGAGCAGCGGGGTTTTCCGCGACGCCAGCCGGAGGCACGCGCCAACGGGACAAACGTGGTTGCAGAACCAACGCCCGCGCCAGAGCGCAAATGCCGCGACCATGACGAGCGTCGCGACAGAGACGACGAGCGCGAAGGCGGCGGGTGCCGCGACGTCGACAGACATCAGCCAGTATTTCTCGTGCGCGTCGCTCCACGCCGCGCCACAGTTGGCGAGCCATTGCACGGCGGGCCGGACGAGATTCGTCGCGATGCGCCCGTAGTGGGCATAGGGATCGCAAACCGCGAGAAGCGAGGAGGACGCAACCGTGCAAAGGGCCAGGACGCCGAAGAACTCCACGAGAAGCCACGTCGGGACCATCTCCCTGCAACTCCGTCGCGTGAAAAGGCGGCGGATGCGGATAACGATGTCCTGGAGGACGCCAAAGGGGCACACCGTAGAGCAGTAGACACGGCCGACGAGCGCGGTCACGGCGAGAATCGCCACGACGACGGCGAAATTCAAGGCAAGGAGCGCAGGGAGGAACTGCATCTTCGCCGCCCACGAGAAGTCTGGGGAGGACTCGAGGCAGAGCGTCTCGGCGACGATGGGCATGAGAAATGCCGCGTTCACCGAGACGAAGCAGACGAGCGCGAGAACGACGCGCAGCGGCTTCAGGACGCGTTTCACACGCGACCCTTCCGAATGTCCTCGACCATCGCGTTGATCTTCTTGAAC
>JAFYQC010000207.1 GCA_017547265.1 Kiritimatiellia bacterium
CGGCGGCAGACCGCGCGCACGGCGAGAGGTCAACTGATTCGGACTGCGTGCAGCCCGCGACGGCAACGGCCGCCGCTGCGACGGCGGAAACTTTCCACGGATTCATCATTTCGTCATTCCCTCATTTCAAGGCGCGGCACCATTGCCGCGCTTGTGGAACATTATAACAAAAACAAGGCGACTTGTGACGCGCAAATCGCGGCAAATCACGACGCCTTCGGCTTGAGCTTCGCCTGGCCCTTCGAAGTGATGAGCTTCGAGAGGCCGACGAGCACGCACGTGAAGACAAGCATGAGGGTCGAAAGCGCGAAGACCGACGGCAGGTTGCGCGAATGCTTCGTCATCGACGAGACGTATGTCGGGAACGTGTTCGTGCCCGCGCCGTTGACGAACGAAGTGATGACTACGTCGTCGATGGAAAGCGTGAACGCGAGAAGCCCGCCCGCGACGATGCCGGGGAGGAGTATCGGCAACTCGACATGGAAGAACGCATACCACGGCCCAGCGCCGAGGTCGTACGCCGCCTCGGTAATGCGGTCGTCGAAGTCCTGAAGGCGCGCAAGCACCGTCATCGCGACATAAGAGACGCAGAACGTGATGTGGGCTATGAGGATCGTCCAGAAGCCGCAGTTCACGTGGCAGGCGGCGAAAAGCATCAGTAGCGAAATGCCGATCAGGATGTCGGGCATGATAAGCGGCGTGTAGACGAGCGCGTGGTGTATCGACTGAAGGCGGTCCTTCCACTTGTGTAGCGCAAGCGCCGACGTAGTGCCGATCGCGCATGAGGCAAGCGTGGAGAGCCCCGCGATGATGAGCGAAAGCCAGAAGCTCTCCAATAGCGACCTGACGGACTGGTGGCCGGTGAAGATGTACTTGTACCACTTCCCCGTAAAGCCGAGGAAGGAGCCGTCCGACCCGAAGAAGCTCATTGATATGCCGTTGGGCACGAACCCATAGACAACCACGAGAATGATCGGCACGTAGAGGAACGCGAGAACCGCGGCGAGAATCATTACCGAGACCATCGAGCGCTTCATTTCGCTGCCCCCTCTCCCGCCGTAAAGAGCCGCGCCGTCTGCGCCTCAAGGCGCTGGCGGTCGCGCATGTCCTGCCGCTTCTTCCACCACATCGAAAGCCCTATCGGAATGAGGACGCTGACCGCCATCACCGTCGCGAGCGCCGACGCATGCGGGATGTTGCGGTTCTGGATCGCGCGCATGAATATCTTGTTGCCGATTAGGACGCAGTTCGTGCCGCCGAGCATCTGGGGGATGACGTACGAGCCGATCGCCGGGATGAACACCATGAGGACGGCGGAAACGAGCCCCTGCCTGATCCCTGGGAGGAATATCTTGCGGAACGCATAGAAGTTCTTTGCCCCAAGGTCACGCGCCGCCTCGAGGAGCGAAAAGTCGAACTTCTCGGCCGCCGTGTAGATCGGCATGATCGCGAACGGCAGGAACGAGTAAACCGAAACGAGCACTACCGCAGTCTCGGAGTCAAGAATTGTCGACTGCTCTCCGCTGATCGAAAGGAAGTTGTAGCACGCCTGAAGCCAGCCGTCGGGATGAAGCATCGTCTTCCACGCGAAGACGCGGACGACGAAGCTCGTCCAGAACGGAAGCATTATGGAACCAGCTACGATCGCACGCCAGCGCTTGTTCATGCGGGCTATCGCGTAGGCGCAGGGAACGGCGAGGACGATGGACCAGATCGTGACTTCGACGGAAATGCGGATCGTGTTCCAGATAATCGTCGGATAGTCGGGGTCTACAAGTTCGCGCCACGTCGAAAGCGACCACTCGCCGACACCGCCCGAGATGTCGTGCCCGTGGAAGGTGAACGCGAGAACGATGACAGCCGGCACCGCGAAAAAGAGCGCGAGCCAGAGGAACGACGGCGCAGTTACGAGCCATTCGGCCCTGCGTGTGCGAAGCGGACTGTTCATTGCTTCGCTTCCACCATGTAGCCGTCGTCAGGATGCCACCAGACGAAGACCTTGTCGTTCCACGTAATCGGCTCCTGGTCGAGAAGGAAGCGCGAGTGGGGTTTAAGGGCCGCAATGCGGAGATCGGAGCTCTTGATCCAGTACTTGGTGTAGACGCCCTGGTAGACGATGTCCTGGACCGTCGAGGGATAGACGTTGATGGACGCGCCCTTCTCTGGCGGAGGCGGTGCGAGCGTCACGCGGATCTTCTCGGGGCGTACGGAGAGATCAACCTTCTGGCCGACCTTAAGCTGCTTGTCGTTGTATGCGCGGATATCCGGGAACCCCTCGGGGCGAATCGTGCAGTAGTCACCTTCCGTCGCGACAATCTCGCCGGAGAAGAAGTTGGTGTCGCCGATGAACGAGGCGACGAAGCGCGACGACGGCGCCTCGTAGATCTTCGCGGGGCCGTCGAGCTGCTCGATCGTGCCGCGATTGATGACCGCGATTCGGTCGGAAAGCGACATCGCCTCGCCCTGGTCGTGCGTGACGTACATGAACGTGATGCCGACCTGGTCGTGTATCGTGTCGAGCTCGAGAAGCATGTGCTGGCGAAGCTTCAGGTCGAGCGCGGCGAGCGGCTCGTCAAGGAGCAGCACCTTCGGGCGATCGACAAGGGCGCGCGCAATGGCGACACGCTGCTTCTGACCGCCAGAGAGCTGGTTCGGGTACTTCCACGCGTGCTCGCTCATCTGGATCATGGCGAGTATTGCGTCGACTTTCTCCTCGATTTCCTTCTTCGGAAGCTTTGCAAGCCGCAGGGAGAACGCGATGTTGTCCCAGATCGTCATCGTGGGGAAAAGCGCGTAGTTCTGGAACACCGTGTGGACGCGCCGCTCGTTTGGAGCGAGATCCGTTATGTCCTTGCCCTCGAGGAAGATGCGTCCTGAATCGGGCTTCTCAAAGCCGCCGAGCATCCTAAGGAGCGTTGTCTTGCCGCATCCCGAAGGTCCAAGCAGCGAGAAGAACTCGCCCTTGTTTACCGAAAAAGAGACGTCGTTGACAGCCGTCAACGCGCCGAACCGCTTCGTTACATGATCGAAGACGAGAAATTCGTTGCTCAATTCAGGTGTGCCTCCATTAGGACAAGCTTTGGTGTTGTGTGGAATGATACATAATTTCACCGCTCGGCGCAAGGGTGAAATTTCAAAAAATTCATATGTTC
>JAFYQC010000208.1 GCA_017547265.1 Kiritimatiellia bacterium
CCGAGCGCATCGGCATTCTCGACAGGAAACTCCGTGTCGTCACCGAGAACGTCGGCGTCAGGAACCCGAAGAAATGGCTCGAATGGGCCATCGTCGCGCTCAAGGGTGTCCTTGGTTTTGAATGGCAGGGCGACAATCTGCTCATCGCCCGAGAGAACATTCTCTACACGATCCTTGAATACTACAAGTATTACTGCCATGCCGTCGTTGACCACGATACGCTCCTGGAACTGGCCCGGATCATCAGCTGGAACATCTGGCAGATGGACGGGTTGAAATTCGTCGTTCCCAATTCCTGTCATACAACCAAAGTTGTCAAGGAGAGACCCAAGTACCGCCAAGACGACCTCTTCGCGGGGATGTCTGAAGCCCCATGTTCGGAACAGCAGCAGCTGGAACTTGAAGTACCCTGCCCCGGCTGCGCAAAGAAACACATTCTTGATGGCGCAGAACTCCACAACGGCATCTACTGCAAGATCATGGATTGGCAAACCGGCGAACCGTATGAATTCCTCTGGCATTACCAGCAAGGGAAGGAGCGGGAAAAGATGGAGAAGGAAAGAAGGGAACGAGAAAGAAAGGAACGGGAAGGAAGGTCCGGAAATGACTGACACATCCATACTGGGTGAACTGATCGTCGGTCGTGTCGAGCCGCGCATCTACGCCTTCACGACCAACACCGTACCCAACTACTTGAAGGTCGGTGACACCTACCGTCCCGTGGATGTTAGGCTGGACGAGTGGCGCGAGCACTTCCCCCATTTGAAACGCGAGTTCGACGATTCCGCCAAGATCGGCGAGGTGTTCTTCAGGGATTATTCCGTTCATGTCTACCTGGAGGAGACCGCGAAACGCCCACGACTTGCCAAGGGAACGTTTCCCGGTGTCTATTATTCAAATGAGTTCTTTGAAGGTGCTACCAAGGGCGATGTCAAGGCGGCGATTGGCGACATACGCCATGATTTTGAAACAAAAGGACAGCGATACCAATTCTACAGCGTTTCGGAAGGTCTCCCCACGGGTGTGAAATTCCCTTCAACAGGTGTATGGTCGCTTCGTCCTAACCAAAAAGCCGCCGTAAGGAAGTTTCAGTCTGCTCTTGCGGCAGGTCGGAAAAACCTGCTCATGTACGCCGTCATGCGTTTTGGCAAGTCCTTTACGTCCTTATGCTGTGCCCAAACGATGAACGACGGCAACGGCGCGAACATCGTTCTCGTCTTGTCCGCAAAGGCGGATGTCTGCGGCGAATGGAAGAAGACCGTCGAGAGTGCCGAGAACTTCCGTAACGACTATGAATTCCTTTCCGGCAAAGATCTTAAGGCGAACGACAAAATCGTTTCAAGTTTGCGGCGCAAGGGAAAGAAAGTTGTCATCTTTCTCACGCTTCAGGATTTGCAGACCTCCACGATCAAGGAGAGGCATCGGGATCTATTCAATAAGAAAATCGACCTTCTGATCGTAGATGAGACCCATTGCGGCGCGCGTGCCGGCAAATACGGCGAGATCCTTCGCAAGACGAAAAGTTACGTGGCGGACAAGTCGTCCACCAGGGATGGCGAGGACAGTAAGAACGCCGAGAACATGGACGCGGCGATCAAGGCGTTCAAGGTGGACGTGACGCTTCACCTTTCCGGCACGCCTTACCGCATCCTGATGGGCAGTGAGTTCGACAAGAAGGACATCATCGCGTTCTGCCAGTTCACGGATATCGTCAACGAACAGAAGAAGTGGAACGACGAACACATACTGGACGATGATTGCCGTGAATGGGACAATCCGTATTTCGGTTTCCCCGAGATGATTCGCTTTGCCTTTCATCCAAACAAGTCCGCACGCCAGCGGCTTGAGGCATTGCGCAAGAGCGGTGCGACATACGCGTTCTCGGCTTTCTTCGCGACCGAAAGCATCGTGCCCCAGGAGGACGGCAGCCACAGGAGATTCAAGTTTGAAAAGGAGATACGGGAACTCTTCCAAGTGATTGACGGCAGCAAGGAAGACGACGAGCTGCTGGGCTTCCTTGACTACGACAAGATCAAGAGCGGCATGATGTGCCGTCATCTGGTCTGCGTACTCCCCTATTGCGCCTCCTGCGACGCCCTTGCCGCGCTGATCGCCCGCGAGAGCAAAAAAGGAACCTTCAAGAACCTTGCTGAGTACCAGATCATCAACATCGCCGGACACGACATGCCGCCCGAGTATGCGGATGTCGAGGGCGTCAAGAGGACAATCCACGAATGTGAGAAGAAGGGCAAGAAGACCCTTACGCTCACCGTGAATCGCATGTTGACCGGTTCGACCGTCCCCGAATGGGACACGATGCTCTATTTCAAGGATACGTCTTCCCCGCAGGAATACGATCAGGCGATCTTCCGTCTGCAGAACCAGTTTGTGCCGGAGATGAAAACGGTTCTTCCGAATGGACGCGAAGACGTGATCAAGTTCAACAAGAAGCCCCAGACGATTCTCGTGGACTTCGACCCTGCGCGCCTGTTTCGGATGCAGGAGGAGAAGTCCAAGATATACAACGTCAACGAAGACAAGGCGGGCAACACGAAACTGAAAGCGCGCATTTCCGCCGAACTGGCCGTCTCTCCGGTCGTGTGCGTGACCGCTGGGAAGATTCGTCGCGTCGAGGCCGAAGACGTGATGAAGGCCGTTTCGGACTATTCGCGCAATCGCGGTGTCACCGACGAAGCGGCGAGAATGTCGGTGGACATGGTGGCCGCCGCGAAATCCAAGGAGATACTTGCCGCTATCATGAAAGAGAGCCCTCTTGGGGGCAAGGGCGGACTTACTCTCGACCCGCACAAAGGCGAGGGCGAAGACTTAGATGAAACGGCTGAAACTCTGACGAAAGCCGTGAATGGTGGGGCTCCGTCTGGCAGCGCATCCCCGACGACTCCTGACGAGAAAAAGGAACTTGCCATCCTCGAGGACAAGTTCCGTGCCTATTATGCTCGGCTTCTCTTCTTTGCATTCCTCACGAAAAGCAAGGTCTGTTCGGTCGAGGACATCATTGCCTGCATGGACGAAGGCGACAATGCCCGAATAGCAACGAACCTTGAGATCACAAAGCCAGTTCTTAAGGCAATCCAGAAACATTTCAACAAGTTCATCCTCTCCGAATGGGACTACAAGATCGA
>JAFYQC010000209.1 GCA_017547265.1 Kiritimatiellia bacterium
CATGTGCCGCGCGAGGACAGCGCGAGGCCGGCGCGGCGCGCAACGGACTCAAGCCGCTTTGCCGCCGCCTTCGCCGCGGGCTTTCCCGCGTTCGCGTAGAACCGCACCTTCATATTTCCGTTCCTTTCAACAAGAGCCGGACGGACCATCCACCCACAGGCAATCAGCCGCCATTCGACCTAAGCGCCTTCGGGCCCGAGAGCTTCAGGGATAGTCCGCCGGCAAAGTGAGAATCTCGCACCCGTCGTCGGTGATCGCCACCGTGTGCTCGAAATGCGCCGAGAGAGAGCCGTCGCGCGTCACGACAGTCCAGCCGTTGCCAAGCACATTCGTCTTCTCGCCGCCCTTCGTCATCGTTATCATCGGCTCGATGGCGATTGTCATGCCGGGCTTAAGGACGAGCTTCGTGCCGGGCGTGCCGTAGTTCGGCACCTCTGGATCCTCGTGGACCGTGCGCCCGACGCCGTGGCCGATCCAGTCGCGGACGATGCCGAAGCCAGCGTCCTCGGCGACTTTCTGGATCGCATACCCGACGTCGCCGAGATGGACGCCCGGGCCGCAAGCCGCGATGCCCGCCTTGAGGCACTGGCGCGTAACCTCGACAAGCCGCAGCACCTCGGGGTCTGTGACGCCAAGCGCGACAGTGCGAGAAGTGTCGCCGTTGAAACCGTTCTTGAAGATACCGACATCGGTCTTGACGAGATCGCCAGGCATGATGACGCGGTTGCGGTCGGGGATGCCGTGAATGACCTCGTCGTTCAGCGAGACGCAGAGATGACCCGGGAAGTCGGGCGCATAACGTCCGCCGGGATACTCGAAGAAGCTCGCGCCGACATTGTGCTTCTTGCAGTACTCGACGACGAGATCGTCTATCTCGCCTGTCGTTACGCCTGGCGCGACGGCAGCGGCGCAGATGTCGCGGATTTCCGCGCTCATCCGGCACGCCTCGCGCATCTGCGCGATTTCGGCCTTCGTCTTGATGTCGACTTTCACTGCATTACATCGCCGCGAGGAACGCAGCCGCGTTCTTCACGGGGCCCTGATCGCCGTCGATGCGCCTGAGGAGGCCCTTCTCCTCGTAGTACTTGATAAGCGGCTCGGTTTCGCGGTGGTAGACGACGAGGCGATCCTTCACCGTCTCGGGATTGTCGTCCTTGCGGATGACGAGCTCCGCGCCGCACTTGTCGCAAATTCCCTCGACCTTGGGAGGAAGCGCCTTGACGTGGTAGCCGGCCTTGCACTTCGGGCACGTGCGGCGGCCCGCGATGCGGTCGTGAATCACCTCGTCGGGAACGTCGACGAGAACGACGCTCTTGATCGGCGCGCCCATCTCCTCGAGGATCTTCGCCTGCGCGAGGTTGCGCGGGAAGCCGTCCAGGAGCATCGTTATGTCTCCCGTGGTTTCGGACACGACGTCCTTTATCATCTGCGCGATTAGCGCATCGGGGACGAGGTTGCCCTTCTCCATGTAGCCCTTCGCCTCCACTCCCGCAGGAGTGCCCTTGGCGACGGCGCCGCGAAGCAGGTCTCCAGACGAAACGTGCTTCAAGTTGTCATGCTCGGCCGCGAGCTTCCCCGCGATCGTTCCCTTCCCCGAACCCGGGGCCCCCAGCAGAATCACAATGTTCATGCGGGAAATTATACCAAAATATGCGCCGTAATGGGGTGATTGTGTAGTGATTGTGTGGTGATATTCAGTGCTGGATTGCTTTCCAACGTGCGGTCACGGTCGGGGCAACCGTAACCGAGCCCTAACGGACATTTGAAAATCACAACTCTACCGTCGGCAATCCAGGCGGCACAAAATCAGAAGGGAGGCTCAGGTTCTCAAGTATATGTGGTATCTTATCCTCAAGAACTTGCAAGTCGTTCTGCACGGTTCTCCACACAAGACGGTAATTGACCTCATTGTATCCATGGACAAGATTATTACGCATCCCTATTATGCCCGCCCATGGAATATCAGGATTTGCATCACGAATCTCCGCCGAGACATGATTTGCCGCTTCGCCAATTATTTCCAAGCATCGAATCACATTGCCCTGCTTGTCCTCGTTGACGGCAAACGCCTCCCATGTCACATCTGTCATTGATCTGCGTATGCGCTGCACCGAAAGAATTATATGATGCAGGCGCTGTGCGTTTTTCACAGATTCAAATTCCGTCATAGCGGCACCATGTCCTTCCTCGCGGTGTAGGCAAAATATGGTTCACGCACAAGCGCATCATCATCTATAACATCAACATCCCGTCCGAGCACCGCCCCCAAATCCATACGCAATGCCCCTTGGTCGAAAAGAGACGTATCATTGCCGAATCTGACCAGAAAGTCCACGTCGCTGTCTGGGCGCTCCTCTTTTCGAGCGCACGAACCGAAGACCCAAAGCTTCTCGGCTTTGTGTTTCCTCGCGATAGCATATATCTCATCCCGCTTCGCGCGTATCTCGTCCATCATGCACATCTCAAAACAACAGCATTATACCAAAATTTCAGGCGTTTGCGGACAGTCGCGCGAAAGGTTACCGCTGTTCTCCGAAGCGGCAAATCTGTCACGGGCAAAATTAAGCGAGCAAACTAGCATCAAACCGTCACAGCTTGCCAACGGCTCAGACGTTCTTGATGTCTTCGTAAAAGGCGGCGCAGGCGGTCTGGACATAGGGCTGCAGGAAAAGATGCGCGAAGCCACCGCAAGGCAAGCATGCCGCGGGGATGAGCAGCAGATACCAGCCGATGAAGCTTATGTTGAGGCAGAAGTAGCGCCACTTGTTCCCGTACATTATGCGACGGGACTCCGTGATGCACTGGTTCGCCGTCCAGTCGGGATGGTCGACAGCGATATACGGCGTCATGGCGTAGGAAAAGCACTTGATGATGCCGGGGACAATGAGCAGGAAGAACCAGAGCTGCAGGTATGTCCACTGGACGCAAAGCACCCAGAACATGTGCCACCCGTGGCCCCACCCAGAAGTAAAAAGCTCGAACTTCATGCGCCTGCGCATCGTCGAAAGCGCCATCGTGGAACAAGTCCACGACATGAAGCCGATCAGGTAGAACAGCGGGATGAGAAGAAGCAGAAGCGACGGGATTATCGCCGCCCAGCAACAGGCTGGACAGTTTGTATTATACCAAATTATCAGTAGCCGAGGTCCTCGTCGACGAGAATTACCTTGGCGGAGATGCCGGTGGGCTTGCGATCGAACACTGCCGTCACCTTGCACATCCGATCGGGCGAATCACACCCCTCGCCACCAACACATGCGCCCGCGAGCCCGCAGGGAGTGCGCTTCCCGAGACGCTTCGCGTTCGGCGGGCAGGAACAGCGCCTTATGCGCGCGATTGCCTCGTCGAGACCTCCGTCAACAATCTTGTTGCGCCCGATCACGTAGACGACACGCTTCGGGCCGCAGATCGACGCCGCGACGCGATTGCCGGTGCCGTCGATGTTTACAATGCGGCCGTCGGTCGTGAGAGCGTTTGCCGAGAGAAGGAAGAGGTCACACACGAGCTGGTGGTCGCGTATCTCCTTGCCGCTCTCGACAAGCCGCACGCGCGCGCCGATCTCCTTGATCGACTCACTGCCGCCCCAGCCAACGCTCGCGGCCGACTCGGCCTCCTTCATGACGAGCCCAAGCGCCTCTTGCTTGGTCGCCACTGCCTCAACCTCGAACCCGCGCCTCTTTAGCGCCTCGACAGTTTTCTCCGGAATCATAGTACCTCCATTGCAAATGCTATCACAGGCGGCATCGTGAGGATGCTAAGGAGCGTCGTGCCGCTGACGAGCCCCACGGAAAGGTCGACGTCACGCTCGAACTTCGACGCGAACATCGACACCATCGCCGCGACAGGCGCCGAAGCTGCCGTCACGAGCGCA
>JAFYQC010000210.1 GCA_017547265.1 Kiritimatiellia bacterium
AGAACGCTATGCACCGTGGCGCCGCGAACGCAACCCCCTTTAAAATCCAATCTTTGCACACTTGCCGACAGACTTCGCGAGCACTTCTTCCTCAAGCGCTGAAATCCTGTCGGCGTTGCTTACGTCATCGCCGAGATAGAACAGCTCCTGCCGGACGGTCCTGAAATCGCCAGGCGTCAGCAATTCGATCCGATCCAACGCATCGGCCTCTTCGGGCGACAGCTCCGCATCAAAAAACTTCTTGAAGAAATGACGCCTCCCGGCCGGAGTCAAATAGTCGAGCTGAATCTTGAACGTGAAGCGCCTCGCGACCGCCGGGTCCAGCATTCCGGCAAAATTCGTAGTGCCTACGAACATGCCGCCAAAGCTTTCCATCTGCTGCAGGACTTCGTTGACCATCGACTTCTCATGTCCCTGACGAAGCGCCTCGCGGTTGTCCAGGAACGAATCGATCTCGTCGAAGAACAAGACCGCTTTCCTGTCCCTCGCCTCGCGGAATGCGGCGGCGATGTTCTGTTCCGTCTCGCCTACCCACTTCGATTTGAGGTCGCTTGGCTTCCGCATGCAAAGCGGCCTTCCAAGCCGGGAGGATAGATACTTGACGAATTCCGTCTTTCCGCTGCCCGGCACGCCCGAAAGGAGGATGTTCATGCGGGGAGCGTCGCGGTCGTCCTTCCGCGTTTCGGAATCCAGGAAACGCTTTGCGGCAAGAATCACCTTGTCGAGCGACACTTTGCTCTTGATGTTGAGGCCCTCCAGCGAATAGTCATCGGGGACCCGGGCAGCCTCGTTCGCCTGATTCTCCAATCCCGAGAGTTCGCACTGCCTGTCCAGAAGCGCCTCGACCATTTTGCGGCATTCGGACCGGGAAGCGCCGAGGCAAGCGACGTTCTCGAATGCCCGCGCGGCGATGCCGGTATTGACGGGATATCTCTCGACGAGACCGACGATGTCCTTTTTCGTCAGGATTTTCGCAAGCCCCGCCTTGGCTGCCGCGTTTCTCCAGATGCCGACCCTCTGTTCCTTTGTAAGCGGATCGAACCGTATTGAATAGTCGAAGCGTCTCCGGTTCGACAGGTCCAATTCGTCGGCCCCGGTATTCGTAATCCAGATGGTCGGCGTCTTGTTCTTCTCGAGAATGTCGTTCAGAAGCCCCTTGTCGCCCGTAACCGAACTTGCGCGTCCGAACATCTCAAGAACGCCAATGTTGGTGCAGCGCAGGAGGGAGTCCGCCTCGTCTACGACAACAAGGGAAGACGCAGGATCGGTCTGTTCGTTGCAGATCTCGATGGCAGCGTAGCGGATCTCTGCCTTTGCGGCCGTGTACTCTCCATAGCGGTCCTTCGGACGCTGCGCGACCTGATAGCATGTACGGCCTGTTTCCGCCGCCAGCGCACGCGCGAAACTCGTCTTGCCGGTTCCCGGGGCGCCGTACAGCAGGATGTTGAGACCTCTTTCACTCCGGCCGGCAAGCATCTTTTTAAGAATCGGCACATGCTTCTTTGCCATCTCGCCGAAAAAGCCAAGCGGCAGCGCCGCCTCGGAATCTTTCTTGTAAAACGAACTCGCCAGCGGCTCGTCGCTTATGCCGTCCAGGAAATATCTCACCTTCGGCATCAATTCGGAATGATCGCGGGACGAGACGATTCCGAAGCGACAGAGGCGAGCCGAGTTGCGGAACGCCGCACGCACCGCCTGTTCGCCCATGCCGGTACAAAGGTTCAAGAACCCCGTAAGATGCGGCGGCGCGTATGTGCGAGTGACCGCCGCAAGACGGTCGGTGCCAATAAGCCACAGCACGAGGACGATATTCAGCTCGTTCTCGTCGAGACGAAGCGTGGTCTTCAGCTCTTCAATCCGTTGACGAAGCGGATCGTCCGCAGTCCGTGAGCGCAACGGAGGAAGGAGTTCGTCGACAAGCAACAGAGCCTTTTTGCGAAATTGCTCATGAGTGAACGGCGTGTTCCACAGGCACGCACAGGTTTCAAAGGCCGACTCATCCTCGCACTGCTTGCGCCAACGGGCATATTCGCGGCGCTCTCTCGGCGAATCGGCCGCCGTAGGCGCCGGCAGCATCTGGTCCCGAATGGCAAAAATCACCGATTCGTCGTCGAGATTTCTCACCAATGGACCAAACAAGTCGGGACTTGCCCCCTTCCCGTCGTAATTGGCTATCGCGCGCCGGAAAAATTCCAGCGCAAGGACTTCTTCATATCCAGATGCTCTGCTCACTGTTTTTGCAACCTCCGTAACCAAACATCCGAACTAACGCGGAATCTTACATCCGGCATATCTTAAGCTGCCGCCATTTCAACCTCCGACAACACGGCTTGTCCCTTTTGCCTCAACGCATCCAAAAACCTCTTTTTCATAACATAAAGAGCATTGGCCTTGATGCCCAATTCCGAAGATACGGTTTCAATGTCCGCTTCGTCGAACAGAAGGCGATGCAGGGCTTTTTTATTCTGCGACGAATATTGCGCACCTAGTCTGGCACATGTTTCGCGAACATACTGAAGTTCATGTTGTGCTTCAAACGAGTTCAAGAAGTCGTCCTTGCGATTGGGCTGCCAGAACGAATCCTCTTCGAAATTGAGCTTATCGACCATCTCTTCGCCGCCATCCTCGCCTCTTCCCGCTTTAATCAGTTCGTCAAGCGAACAAGTCGGGTGCCGCCATGATTCCTTATAGTAATTCATCCAGACGAACTCCGCATCTTTGCGCAAAAACCCCATCCATTCCGCTTCAATCGCAGGAACACCGTGCGAAAACACTTCGCCAACCCGTTTCGCCAGCAACCGATTGTACATTCCGCTCGCCATATCTTCAATATCCCACACATTTGCACCACTTTTCAGGCATTTTCCCCTAATGGCTCTCGCGCACATCTTGTAAAGATTCTGCTTCTCCTTGAAGGGCAACACCTCGTCTAGAGTCTCATCATCGGCAACAGCACACATCTCTTCTTCATCGTCCGGGTTGTAATTCAACTTGCAATATGCGCACATATCACCCCAAAACGACTCGTAATCATTCATTTCAGAATCAGTTCCAATCATCACCTCAGCCAAGCAAACTCCAAGGAGATCGCAGAATGCAACGTTAATATCCTTCTCAGAAAGTCCGAATTCCTGCCGAATGTCGCGCTCAAGACGATTGCGATACATTCTGAACTGTCTGGCAATCCTCCGTCCCTCGCTCCCGTTGCGCTCGAGTGCGGAGAGAAGGTTGGTCATTTCATTCTTGGCTGTTGGTGCATTCATTTGTGTGTCTCCTTGTGCCGCTTCTCACAGCGTCTATCTGCGTTCATCACGACGCTTATGCAAAGCAAACACCGTGCCAACGGTATTATTTGCGCCAAGAAAAGTTTATGTACCAACATATGTATTAACAAATATATTACGGTTCTCTCATCTTTTAGCACATATCCATCACTTGGAATTAAGCTATCATTCAAAGCAGCATATAAGACATCCCAATGCGATTGATAATACTCATTCGCTAATTGACAGATATCAACGAATGTGCTAGAATTCGCGCCATGAAAAATTCACTAATAATGGTTGTAGACTTCCACCTCAATCTTTTGCGGACCCAGTCAGCCTTGAAGGCAATTCTCAAAGAGGGGTACAGCGAAGGAGAAGAATATGAAGCATTTTGGGTGAAAGGCCCTAAGAACTTGACAAGATGGGATGTTTGGCGACCTGTTATAGCTATGGCAATGCAACTTGAACTGAAATTTGACGAGATGCATCTATTATATTACAGAGAGCCCATGACCAGACGAGATGCCAGCATAAGTTCATATATTGGGAATGTATCAAGATATCAACTTGTTGAAAGAAACATCGCTTTAATTGAAAAAGACATACAAAAGAAATCGCCCAATACTGTTATACACAAGCATAACTTGCATCTAAACGAGAAAGAAACTTCCGATCTCCATGCTATTTACGAAAAACTCATTAT
>JAFYQC010000211.1 GCA_017547265.1 Kiritimatiellia bacterium
TCGACCTCTACGACCTGCTCACCGCGTTCCAGTCCGTGCTGGCCCGCGCGAACGAAGTGCCGCACGAGGAGCTGAAGGGCATGCGCTTCTCCGTGCCGGAGAAGATGGACTACGTTCTCGAGCGCGCGCGCAAGGAAGGGCAGGTGTCGTTCGTGACGCTCTTCCGCGAGGATGCGCCGAAGGGCGAAGTGATAGTCACTTTCCTTGCGCTTCTGGAGCTTCTGCGCCAGCACCGCGTCATCGTCTACCAGAACGCCGCGTTCCACGAAATCACGATCCTCCCGTCGAAGGAGGAGCCGGACGACAAACCGCTTGAAAGGCCTGACGACTATGAGTGACCAGGTTAAGATTCCGCTTCCGCGAAGTTTGCAGGAGATAGTGGGCTCGCTTCTCTTCGCAAGCCAGGACCCTCTTACCGCCACGGAATTGCGCGACGCTGTTCGCGCCGTTGAGCCCGAGGAGGGCGAAAACGCCGAGGTGATGGACGTCTACAAGACATGCACGTCGCGCGAGATCGACGAGGCAATAAAGGGCCTCAGCAAGGCGCTTGAAGTCGCCGGCTGCGGCTTTCGGCTCGTATGCACCGGCGGAACCTACCGCCTTCAGACCGAGCCAAGCTGCGGCAGGTATGTCCGCGCGATGCTGAAACTCGATAGGCCAAGCCGCCTCGGGCGCGCGTCTTTGGAGACGCTTGCAATCATCGCGTACCGCCAGCCGATCGCGAAGAGCGAGATCGAGGACATTCGCGGCGTCGACGTTTCCGCGAACATAAAGACGCTGATGGACCTCCAGCTCATCCGCCTCGTCGGGCGCTCGGAGCTTCCCGGTCATCCGTTCCTCTACGGCACTACGCAGATCTTCCTTGATCACTTCGGACTTGCAAACCTCCAGCAGCTCAACGAGCTCGACCCGACGCTGCAGAGGTCGAACCCGCGCCTCAAGGCCGAGCAGTACAAGCGCGTCGAAAAGAAGACAGAGCTTGAAAAGGCCGCAGAAGAAGCTGCAAAAGAAGCCGGCGAGACGCCGGCTTCCCCAGTCACCGACGACGATGCGGCTCCCCCAGTCGCCGACGACGAGATGGAGGATTTGACTGGGAAAGCCGGCATCTTGCCGGCGGATACCACGGCCGCATCAGAGGAAGACGACTTCTTCATAGACGACACGCCTGACGAATTCGACGACGAAGACGAAGATGACGAGGACGAAGATGAAGACATCGATGAAGAGGAGGAGGAAGATGAAGACGACAAGTAGGCTTATTGCGCTTCTTGCCCTCTATTGCCTCGCGGCCTGCGATTCTCGCACGGCCTCCGAGTTCAAGCAGGAGCGTGCGAGCCGCCAGTACCAGGCGGCGATGGACGACTACACGGCGGGGCGTCTCGACGCGGCCATCAAGGGTTTCGAGAAAGTGCTCCACGCAGACCCATCCAACACGAGCGCGCGTTTCCAGCTCGCCTGTCTCCTGCAGGACAGCCGCCACGACAATGTTGGCGCGTTCTGCAACTACCGCGAGTATCTCCAGCAGGCGCCCGACAGCGACAAGGCTAAGATGGCTAAGGAGCGTCTTGCAATTTGTGAACGCGCTCTTGCCGAGGAACTTGCTAAGAAGATGAACTTGATCGGCGATTCTGCCATTGCAGAGGAGATCGAGCACTCCCGCAAGGAACTTGCCGACATGAAAAAGTCGCGTGACGGCCTTGCCGCGAAACTCAAGGAGTCGGAGGAAGGAGCTTCGAAACTCAAGGGCGAGAACGAGCGCCTGAGGAAGCTTCTCGCGTCGCTTGGCGGCGAGTCGGGCGGGACGCCTGAGAAGATCGATATCGTCTCGTCGGTCAAGGACCTTCTTGACGACGAGGAACCGGCTGCGCCAACCATTGCCGCTCTCGACGAAGCCAAGTCTCTCAACGCGCTTGCGGAAGCCGACGACGGCGATGTTGGCACTGCGTCGTCGCTTCTCCCGACCCAAGCCGCCGACGCGAAGGAAAAGAAGAAAGCCGCGGAGGACGCGGCGAAGAAGGCGAAGGCAGAGCGCGAGGCGAAGAAGGAAGCGATTCCGGATACATACGTCGTGCAGGAAGGCGACACGCTCTACAAGATCGCGTTGCGTTTCTACGGTAGGACTTCTGCGTGGAAGATGATACGCGAAGCTAACAAGGAATCCATCACTACAGACGGGCGTGTCCGCACAGGCCAGACGCTCAAGCTTCCGAAATGAGCGCGATCCACACCAGCATCGTCGGCGACGCGCACGCATACACGCGCTCGAAAGTGCCGTGGCGGCTTGACACCTACCGCGATGCACACGGCGAGACGTCGAAGGGCGCGAGGTTCGGATGGAAACTTTTCCACTATCTCTCCGGCGGCGGCATGCGTACCTTCGGGCGAACCGTCCAGCAGGAAGAGCTGAACGCCCGCCAGAACCGCTTTCTAGTCGCGACGGGAGTGGCGGCAGTGCTATGGCTGGCGCTTCTTCTATGGTGACACAATATTGGTAGGGTCCGCTCTCCGAGCGGACCGCGGGCGTTTCGGAGAA
>JAFYQC010000212.1 GCA_017547265.1 Kiritimatiellia bacterium
ATTCCCCGGCGTGTGTAGGAAAGTGTAAATTGGTGATTGCGCGGTTGCGGAGCACAAGACTCGGTGCCGTGAGAAAGCCTTTGCCGTCTCTCAACGTCTTGAGGCGATCGACTCGACCGCGAGGCGGGCGGCGTGATGGTGTTTGCCTTGAACCGCAAGGCGTATCTGTCCCTGCGCCGCCAGTTCGAGTCCCACGAGACCGTCCGCAAGACGTATCTTGCCGTGGTGCACGGCGCGCCGAAGGAGAAGAGCGGCACGATCGACGCGCCGGTCGGCCGCGACCGGCTTCCGGCCGTGACGCACTGGACGGTCCTCGCGAAGCGCGGCGGAGTCTCGCTTGTCGAGTTCCGCATCGACACCGGGCGGATGCACCAGATACGCATACACGCCGCCGCGCTCGGCACGCCTGTCGTGGGCGACCGCGTCTACGGGGACGCGAAGAGGGATCTTCGCCTCCGCCGCCGCCCGGAGCGGCAGCTGCTGCACGCCGTCGAGCTCTCGTTTCTGCATCCGTCGACCGGAAAGCGCGTTTCATTCTCATGTCCGCCGCCGGAAGACGTAGTCTATGCCGTCTGATTCGGGCCTACTTGCGCCGCAGGGCACTCTTCGTCAGCCCGTCCTGGTCGGTGCACGAGACGGGCCTCCCGCACCCGTCGTAGGCGACCGACACCGACGAGAGCGTCTCGCCCGACAGGACGCGCTCCACCTTCGAGACAAGCCCGGCCTTGCTGTAAGTGTACTTCGTCACGATTCCGTCCGCGTCCGTGGTGGACTCGAGGACGTTGAACGCATTGTAGCAAAACGCCGTCTCCCTGCCAAGGGGGTCGACGCGAATTTTGACTGTCCACGGATTGTCTGCGGATAATTCTCCGAACGGGCCAATCCCGCGCGCCGCCCCAGAACGCCCCGCGAGGGGGTGGCATGAGATGCTTGCCGAGGGCTGGCTTTCACTGGCTCGAGTCCTTCCCGTGCGTCTGTTGGCATTCCTTGGCGTCCGCAAGTATCGCCTCGTCAATCGCCTTGGCGATTTCCACGAGACTGCCATTGTAGGCTTGTCCTTTGCGAAGGTGCACCATCATATGGCCGCGCACAAAACACAGTCTGTCTGGATCGTCGCCACTTTCCCGACGGTGTATGCAAAAGTCGCCGATGTCTTTTCGTAATCTCAGCCCTTGCACATACAATTCAAATGGCAGTGATGTAAGAGCAGAGCAATTAACCGCATATATGCAAGCCCGAAGATATGTTGCTGTCTCGTAAATGTACCCTGTGGCAAATCTATTGTTGTTCTTGTCGGATACAACAATGTATTTTTCGCTTATATCTTTGATGAGATACTTTTCTTCTACCGAGAACTTGCCACACTCAACAATGTTAGTGTTCTGAAACAACGATTGGCAATTGGCAAGATTCGTCCCATTTGTAGGGATGCCTAGTAGCTCTGCGGCAAGATTGTACTCCTCCCTCAGCCGCGCTTCCCACCGTTGGTTCGACAAATCTTTGGATGGGACATCAGCGTAAACAGGAATGGCAGCAAGTGCAGCGACGACGAAGATACGCAAAGTGAAAAACCTTAGCGGATGCGTCTTGCGCTTGTCAGCCAATGACGACAGCATCCGCCATCTATGCCAAAATGCCGCCGCGTGGTTCGGGTTGTAGAACCCGAAGCCATGGCGCACAAGACCATTAGTGGTGAACTCTGGCATCACGGCAAGTCTCAATCTCCATTGTTAATTACACTCTCCCAACGCTCATAGAAATCAAAGGCTTCACTGTCTTTTCCCAATCCTTTCATCAAGTGTGTTCTTAGTTCATAGGCATCTTCAATATGCTTATTCAACATATCTTCTCTTCCTGTCTGCAATAAGCGATGTTGTTGGGTAAGAAAAACATCAAATGACTGAGCGCACAAATCCCAACAAGGATTCCCCGCCAGCGAAGCAAAAATGCCTTTTGTCACGAAGAAACACACAAATGTCTGGGAAAGCAACAATGCAATCATCAATGCCATTCTAAGATTTTGATTCCCTACTCTTGACACAAGTATTCCTAGAATTAGCGGAACAAAAATCATAAGCAACGCGCTTGTGCACAATACAAGCAATCCAACCTCATATTTTTCCATTGATTTAACCCTTTATTTATATGGCCATTGATGCCTTTGCAGTTTTGAACTCAGCGAACCTAGCAGAAAACGAGTGCACTTTACATCGCCGCCAGTTCATACAAGTCTCTTTCTCAAATGTGTCCTGAGAATCGCGTTTATCCTAGGCAGCAGAAGCCTATAAAGGCGGAGAATCGAATAATAGGCATCCTTTGAGCCGTCGTCTCCAATACAGACAAATCCGTCAAATGGATCTTGCAGTCTGGTTGGCAGCGAAAGGCTTCGTGATATGGCGTTTGTCGCTCCTCGATATGTCACCACAGCCGAATAATCGTTCTGAAGCGGCACGACAGAAACCTTGTCGTATTTTGGTAGCATTCGCGTTATCCTGTATGCCGCGCCTTGTTCATAAACAGAAAGCATGTGTCTTTCTTTGTGGACCGTGTCGCCAGTACCGAATGAGAAATCTGCAATCCCGCTGCCAAGATCCACGGAGATGGACAAGACCTCATTTGATGAATTCGGGATTATGCTTATTGTAATATCCAAGTATTCCGTGCCATCCGCGTTCTGATTATCTGCCAACTGTTTAAGTGATCCTTCCGGCCCAGGGAAATCTAATTCCTTCGCCAGTGATGTTGAGGCAATGCATGCTGTTAGACATGACATGCAGAGCACCAAAGGTATTCGCCGAACACGATGTACCTTGAGGTCTGCTGTCGGCCCGCCAGTTGAGCGGCCGTCCCTGACCGCCGCGAGCGAGGTTCCGAGCATGTCGTTGAAGTACGCCGTCCCGTCGTCGGCGAGTAACGCCGACGAGAGCGTCTCGCCCGAC
>JAFYQC010000213.1 GCA_017547265.1 Kiritimatiellia bacterium
CTTTCTCCTTTTGGATTGATTTCGATCGTTTCTAATGATGCAAGGGTGCGCGTTTCGACGCGGCCGTCGGCGTAGGTGATCTTGAGTTCCGACGGCTCGCGCCGCCAGTTGGAAGCAAAGCCGATGCGCTCGCCCTTCGCATTCTCCCAGAACGACGTCAGAACCTCGGTTGTCTCGACGCTCCCCGATTCCCATCCCTCGTAATCGACCTTTGCAGGGCGCGATTCGCATCTGACGAACGGACGTATCATCTTGCCTTCAAGCAGGAACGAAGGGTGTTTCTTCCTTATGGCGTTAAGTTCCTTCACAAGAGAAAGGAGGCCATCACGCTCCGGGAACGCCTCGTTCCAGAGGGACGGCCATCCGCAGACGGCCTCGCCGCTGTCGTTGAGGACGAGCGAGAACATGTCGCCGTTGTGGAAGCCGCTCGTCCATCGCCAAAAGGCATCCATGCGCTTCTTCATTCCGCATTGATTGCCTGTGAAATTGCACATCCATTCGTGGAACACGAACGCCGAACCCGGAACCGGCCGACCGAAGTACATAAGCCCCGGCATCGGCCTTACGTCGCTGTACGGAAGATATGGTACGTATGGGGTCGCCGCCGTCTGCTCGCAGCCGAACACCATTCCGTTCCCCGCCTCGACGAGCCGCTTCTGCAGGTCGACCATCGCATCGACCGCCCACGCTCCTGGAATCGGCGGGTGATTGTGGTGCTTCGCGTAGCAGAGAAGCCACCCGCCGCCCATGTTCTGGTCGAAGAACTGGCTGTAGTCGATGCCGAAACGCGAGAGCTTCGCAGCTTCCGCCACAACTTCACCAACGCACCAGTCGTCCGCAAGGCACATGTCGTAGCCGAGTTTCGTCGAGTCGAATCCGTTGAGGATGCATGTGGCAATCTGGCCTTTCGGTCCGCGCATCATGTGGCGGCCGAGATGTTCGTCCTCGAAACGCTGCTCCAGAGAGTACGACGGCACGATGGCGCTGATCTGCGTCCAGGCCGTGCCGGAGCAATAGACGCCCAAGAGATCGCCGCGCGCGTGGAGCGCATCGCGGAACTTGGCGAGCTCCTCTTCGCCGCCGAAAGGAGGCCACACGTAGGGCGGCGCCCAGGGTGCCGTTCCCTCCCAGTGCATCAGAAGCGCCATAATGCGCGAGTTGAGAAGCTTGCCGTACTTCTCCACTATCGGCATCGCATTGATGTATGGGAACAAACGGTTTGGCTTCATGTCCCGTCCGTGGTCGCGGCCGTATCCGCGTATCGGATAGATGAGATTCACGGGAGAGTCATACATCCATTTCGGGCGGGTCGGCGTCTTCGCGAATTCAGGCAGCGCACGCACCCAGTCGCGATAGATTTCGCAGGCCTCCATCCAGCCGCCTGCATAGGGACGGAGCGAATAGTGGAACTTCGGACGCCACGCACCGTCTTTGTCCAGGTCGCCGCAGAACGTCTGGAGAGTCAACCGCACGGTCTTGCCGTCAACTTGTTCCCAGTCGACCGCTTTGGGCGTATGGCGGTCGTCAACGGCGGAGAAGTAGAGTCCGCATCCGTCCTTGTACGCCGCCATGAACTGCATCTGGGCAAGGCCGGGATAGAGCGAGTTTCCGCCGGGAGGGGCGAACCGTTCCCTATATCCAACCGGACGATAATGATGCGCGAACTTAGTCGCCTCGATTCCGTCCCATTCGGGCCAGAAGAGTTTCCTGTCCGGCGAAATGCAGACCTGCGGGCCGTCGAACCATTCGAGGAGCATGCCGGCAGGGATGCCCTCTACGGAGGGCCTGAAGCGAAACTCGCCGTCGGCGGCGGTTATTTCCATCCGAACAACAAGACCGTTGCTGTGGTGCCACACGAGATGGCCACCGTCGCACGAAAAGGCGAAGTCGGTCGACTTGAGGCGCGTCGGTTCGCCCTTGCCGTCGAGAAACTGAAGGGTGAACGCTTCGGCTGCCGCGACGACGCGTTCAACGCCGTCAAGGGCGACGAGCGACTCGACCGCGCCGTTCGCATCGGCGAGCCGAAGCGTCGCCCCGCCGGACTTGAACTCAATAGACGCAGGCGCGGCGAAAGCGAACGCCGTCGCCAAGGCAAATGCAACCGATTTATGGCCAATCGTCCCCGTCATGCCGCAAATCTTACCACAGGCTTCCGTCGGCGGTCAATGGCAGAACATGGTTTATAAAGCAAGAAATAAATTGTTTATTGAGCAACACATATTTGCGGGCCTGATGCTGTTGTGGTATAATACGAAACCAAGAGGCTCAATGATGGAAACGGCGAGACACGACCTGCAGCTAGGCTGGCACTATGACGAAGACACAGGCGCGATAATGCGCGACGTGATACATCGCATGGGCCGGCGTTGCTTCAGATGGGATTACTGCGGCAAGGGAACCTACATGATAACGATGACGCTTGCCGACAGATCGAAGCCTCTTTTCGGGCGGCTAGCCGGCGAAAGCGCAGAGACCGCAGCCATAGAACTGAGCGAACTTGGCAGGGCTGTTGACGCGCATCTTCGGCGAATTAGCGAATTTACGCCCGAGATAGAGCTTCTTGGGGCGCAGCTCATGCCCGAGCATCTTCACGCGGTTTTGAGAGTAATGCGGCCAATGGCCAAGCCGCTCGGCGTCGCCC
>JAFYQC010000214.1 GCA_017547265.1 Kiritimatiellia bacterium
CTGGCCGACGATACTCGCCTGCCAAAAGATCGGCGCAATCGCGATTCCCGCGACGAGCCAGCTCAAGAGCCACGACCTCACGTACCGCTTCCAGGCGGGCGACGTGAAGGCGATCTTCTGCACCGGCGACGGCGATGTGGCGATCGAGGCAGACGCCGCCGAGAAGGAAATCGGCGCGAAGCTCGTCAAGGTGCTCGTATACGGCAAGCGCGACGGCTGGCACGACTACAACGCCGAAGTTCCCGGTTTCCCCGACGTCTTCGAGCGTACCGCCGACTCGCCGCGCGGCAACGATCCGATGCTCATGTTCTTCACGAGCGGCACGACCGGCTATCCGAAGATGGCGCTTCACAGCTGCAAGTACGCGCTCGGCCACTATGTGACGGCGAAGTACTGGCATCTCGTCGAACGAGACGGGCTCCACTTCACGATTTCTGAGACTGGCTGGGGCAAGGCGCTCTGGGGCAAGTTCTACGGGCAGTGGCTTTGCGAGGGCGCGGTGTTCACCTACGACTTCGAGCGCTTCGACGCCGAGAAGGTGCTGCCGATGTTCGAGAAGTACAACATCACGACGTTCTGCGCGCCGCCCACAATCTACCGCATGCTCATAAAGGAGGACATCTCGAAGTACGACTTCACGTCCGTCCGCCACGCTACTACGGCGGGCGAGGCGCTGAACCCCGAGGTGTGGACGCAGTTCGAGCGCGCGACGGGGCTCCAGATAGCCGAGGGCTTCGGCCAAACCGAGACGACGCTTTCGCTCGCGAACCTCCTTGGCGACGAACTTGAGCCGGGATCGATGGGCAAGCCCGTTCCCGACTATGGCGTGGATCTCGTGGACACGGACGGCAACCCTGTGCCCGCAGGCGAGAACGGCGAGATCGTCATTCGCACCGACCGCAAGAATCCGCATCCCGGCATCTTCCTCGGCTACTACAAGGACGAGGAGAAGACGGACGAGGTGTGGCGTCACGGCTTCTACCACACGGGCGACCTCGCGTGGAAGGACGAGAACGGGTACTACCACTACGTCGGCCGTGCAGATGACGTCATAAAGTCGTCGGGCTACCGCATCGGTCCCGCGGAGATCGAGAACGTCATAATGGAGCTTCCGTTCGTTCTCGAGTGCGGCGTTTCCGCCGCGCCTGATCCCGTGCGCGGGCAGGTCGTGAAGGCGTCCATCGTCCTCGTCAAGGGAGTGCATGGCACCGATACGCTGAAGGAGGAAGTGCAGCGGTACGTGAAGGAGCACACCGCCCCCTACAAGTACCCGCGTATCGTCGTCTTCCGCGACGAGCTGCCGAAGACCATCTCCGGCAAGATCCAGCGCAATCTCCTCTGATCCGCATTTATGCTATAATATGTGCCTATGAAACCCACATTGGTAGTGTTGGCGGCGGGCATGGGCTCGCGTTATGGCGGCTTGAAGCAGGTCGACCCTGTCGGTCCTTCGGGCGAGGCGATTCTCGACTACTCCGTTTTCGACGCGCTGCGCGGCGGATTCGGCAAGGTCGTGTTCGTCATTAGGCGGGACTTCGAAGCGGAGTTCAAGGAGAAGATCGGTCGCAAGTTCGAGGCCCTGATGCCGGTGGACTACTGCTATCAGGACATCGCGGACCTCCCTGCGCCGTATACCGTCCCCGCAGGCCGCACGAAGCCGTGGGGCACCGCGCACGCGACGCGTGCGGCGCGCAGCGTCGTCGACGGACCTTTTGCGGTCATCAACGCCGACGACTTCTACGGCCGCGACGCCTTCGCGAAGCTCGCAACATTCCTCTCTTCCGAGACCGCAAACGACGGCAAGATGCACCTCGCGATGGTCGGCTTCAGGCTTGACCTCACGCTCAGTGAAAACGGCAGCGTCGCGCGCGGCATCTGCGACATCGCGCCAGACGGCAAGCTGCGCGGCGTGACCGAGATGACGAAGCTCGTCAAGGTCGGCGACATCGCCGAGAACCGCGAGGACGAGGCGAACCCCGTGAAGGTTCCTCTCGATTCGCGCGTCTCCATGAACTTCTGGGGCTTCCCCGCCGGGCTCTTCGCAGAGCTCGAGGAGCGCTTCCCGAAGTGGCTCGCCGTGAACGGCTCGAAGGAGAAAAGCGAATGGTACATTCCGTTCGTCGTAGACGAGCTCGTCCGCGAGGGCAAGGCTGACTGCTGCGTCCTTCCCACCGACTCGAGCTGGTTCGGCGTCACGTACCGCGACGACAAACCGCGTGTCATGGAGTCGATCCGCGCGCTCGTCGATGCCGGCGAATATCCGTCCAATCTCTTTGCATAAGCTTCTGCCATGGGCCGAAGCGGCCGGTTGATCCAAGGAACATCAAATGAAGAATCTCACTGCGGACGAACTCCGCGACAAGTACCTTAAGTTTTTCGAGTCCAAGGGGCATACGATCATCCCCGGCGCATCGGTTATTCCGGAGAACGACCCGACGGTCCTCTTCACTACGGCGGGAATGCACCCGCTCGTGCCCTATCTCATGGGCGCGATGGAGCATCCCGCCGGAACTCGCCTCACTGACGTCCAGAAATGCGTCAGGACCGGCGATATCGACGAGGTGGGCGACGCGGCGCACTTGACGTTCTTCGAGATGCTTGGCAACTGGTCCTTGAACGACTACTTCAAGAAGGAGGCGATCTCCTGGAGCTTTGAGTTCCTTACCGAGCACCTCGGCTTCAAGCCCGAACAGCTCAACGTCACGGTTTTCCGCGGCGAGGGCAAGGAGGGCGAGGACGGCTATATCCCCGCCGATGAAGAGGCGGTCGAGATATGGAAGTCGCTCGGGATTCCCGAGGAGCGCATCTTCCGTCTGCCGCGCGAGGACAACTGGTGGGGCCCCGCGGGAACTACCGGTCCTTGCGGTCCCGACACCGAGATGTTCATCGACACCGGCAAGGAGAAGTGCGGTCCTGACTGCCGCCCTGGCTGCCACTGCGGGAAGTACATCGAGATCTGGAACGACGTCTTCATGCAGTACAACAAGAACGAGGAGGGCAAGTTCGTCCCCCTCGGGCGCCACAACGTCGACACCGGCATGGGCGTTGAGCGCACGATCTGCATGATGAGCGGTGCTCCCACTGTCTACGACACCGAGATCTTCGCGCCGATCATGGCGAAAATAGAGGAACTCTCCAATTCCATGGGTAAGGGTGCGGGGACGCCAGAGTCCCCGTCCATTCCGCCAGAAGACCGCCTCCGCGCGAAGCGCATCATCGCCGACCATATGAGGACGGCGACGTTCATCCTCTGCGATCCGAAGGGCGGCGTGAAGCCCGGCAACATCGGCGCGAACTACGTTCTTCGCCGCCTTATCCGCCGCGCGGTCCGCTACGCTCGCATGCTCGGCATCGGCGAGGGCTTCACTGTGAAGCTCGCCGAGGTCATCTGCGACAAGTACAGCCATGTTTACCCCGAGCTCAAGGCGAATCTCGAGCAGTGCCGTCTCGACTTGGAGGCCGAGGAGAAGCGCTTCAACGCCACCTTGGACAAGGGCGAGGCGATGTACAAGAAGGTCGCTGAGCAGCTTAAGCTCCACGGCCAGTCGCAGATCAGCGGCAAGACGGCGTTCAAGCTCTACGACACCTTCGGCTTCCCGCTCGAGATGACGATCGAGATGGCGACGAAGGACGGGCTTACCGTCGACAAGGAAGGTTTCGACGAGGCGAACCGCAAGCACCAGGAGCTTTCGCGCACCACGAGCGCTGGCTCGTTCAAGGCGGGGCTTCAGGACAACAGCGAGGTCGTGACGCGTATGCACACGGCGACTCACCTCCTCCATGCCGCGCTCCACAAGGTGCTTGGCCCGACCGCGAACCAGAAGGGCTCCAATATCACCGCCGAGCGCCTTCGCTTCGACTTCACCTGGCCCGAGCCGATGACGGCCGAGCAGAAGGCAGAGGTCGAGAAGCTCGTCAACGAGTGGATCCAGCAGGGCATTTCCGTCTCGAAGAAGATGACGACCGTCGAGGAGGCGAAGGCCGAAGGCGCGATGGCGCTCTTTGGCGCGAAGTACGGCGACCAGGTGTCGCTTTACACAATCGGCGACGTCTCGAAGGAAATCTGCTGCGGCCCTCACGTCGAGAACACGAAAGAACTTGGCTCGTTCAAGATCGTGAAGGAGCAGTCTTCTTCCGCAGGCGTCAGGCGTATCAAGGCAGTGATAGGCAACATGTGAAGCAGCTTTTCTCCAGATGCGGCGTGGCGGCCGTGGTGTTCGCGGCGTTTTTTGGCGCCAAGTTCGCCTTTGCAGCCGCGATGCCCGAGGAGATAGCGAAACAGCTTAGCGAACGTCTTCCCGCCGCGTTTGTGCCAATTCCGGCGTCAGGCGCTGTGAAGATATTCCCGCTCGTTTCCGACAAGCGCAAGTCTCCCGACCGCAAGTACGCGATCACGGTTGATGGAACGCCTTTTGCGATAACGGCAATCGGCGAGGGCGGCAAGCTCGTCGAAATGTTGGTTCCTGCAGGGCTTCATACGGAAGAGTTCACGAACCGCTGGTTCAAGGCCGAGGACGTCTTCGGCAAGATCAAATGGAAGCTCGAGCCGTACACGCCTGAGGTGCCATGTCTCGCCTACTTGAGCGGCGGGAAGGGGCCTCTTGAACTCGTGGCGAAGATCCCAGGCGGAACGCCGTGCGCGGTTCTCGGCACTGTTGTGGCAGGCAAGGCGACACAAAAACTCGTCCAGGTGCGCAAGCCCCTTAAGGGCGGTGGGCAGGACAACGAGTTCATGCTCGTCTTCCTAAAGGAGAACCCGCCGGTGAAGACGCAGGCTGAATACGACGCGCGCGCGAAGCAGATGATGGCGGAACACGCGTTCAGGACGGGGCGTCCGTGGGGCAAGATGTTTCCTTCCATTCTCGGCAACACAAGCTGCTTCGAGTGTGCGGCGATGGCCGCAGATGCGACGACGTACATGCTCGACGGCGCATTTGGTGCGGGCGAGCGTTTCGAGAAAGTCGAGGAAATACGTTCCGGCGACATCGTGCATTTCAAGACGCACTACATCTTTGTCATATATCGCAAGGGCTCCCAGCTTACGACGATAGAGGGCAACATGAACGAGACGGTCCGTCAGTCGTCGAGCGCTTATACTGTCTCTGGAGGCAAGTTCTTCGCCGGAGGGCAGGAGAAGGAATTCACGCACGGATTCCACAACTGGACCCCGCCCAAGTGATTGTCCGGCGGCGTATTGCAATACGCTAATGTTTCGCCCATTATCCGGGGAGTGATTGTTTGAGCTATTATAATAACTTTTGGGCGATTATGATGGTCCAAAAGATATAAATTTGATATCATATCATCTGACGGGTATTTGTTGGACATTATAAACATGAACGCGGCGCGGTAGTGCGCGGCTGATAAAGGCAAGGAGTAAAGACATGGCATGTTTCACTGTGCCGCTCGCCACGGCGGCGGTCGCTACGGCGGTAAAGACAACTCTTCCAAAGTCTGCGGAGGGCAATCCCTTTGTCAGCAGACTCGGCTGGCTCGGCAAGATGATGTTTGGCGGCAGCTTCCTCCTCGCCATAGAACACGTCTACCACGGCGAGATAATCTTCACGCCGCCATTCCTCACCGCTGCGAAGGAAGGGCCGGAGGCCGTGAGCGAGATGCTCCACGAGATGGCCACGCGCGGTGTCGCGATGACCGTCCTCCTCGTCGCCGTCTGGGTGGCGATGGTCGTCTTTTCAGTCCACTCCGAAAAGAAGGCGTGCGCAGCCCATGTGTGAGTTGATGACGATAGCTGCTGCCGTTGCGTTCACGCTCTGGCATCTTGCAGCGAAGAAGGCTGGCCGGCCGAACGGCGCGGTGTTTACGACGATGCTCATGTTCTGGGGGGCTGCGCTGATGTGGTCCGTCGACTGCGTCGCAGGCGCGATGGAGGGAGATCCTCTCTTTGACCTTTCGGCTCACGACGCCATCCTTGGTGCGATAGTGGTCTTCGCCGGATTCGTAGTATTCGGAGTCCTATCCCTTTTGCGGAAGTTCCATGCCGCGTCCGCTTGACAGGTATGAAGACCTGAAGCGAATCCTTTCGCCGATGGGGTCGACCGCAGACGTAGACGATCTCGGCTTTGCACGCGTCGACCTGCAGCGCCACTCCCGACAGGGAACGGCCGAGGTCGTTTATGGCGACGGAAAGACTGCCGTGCAGATCGCGGCGATACTCACCTCCCTTAGAAACCATGGACAGCTCCCCACGCTCGTTACGCGGATAGACGCCGAAAAGGCGAAGAGCGTCGCGCAGTCGCTCGGCGATGACTTTACATATTTTCCCGAGGCGCGGCTTGGACGCCTTGGCGCCAACAGACAGTGCGACGGGGCGGGTACGATTGCCGTCGCGACAGGCGGAACGAGTGACATCGCTGTCGCGGAAGAGGCAGCGCTTGTCGCGGAGGCGATGGGCAACAAGGTCGTGCGGCTCTACGACGTGGGCGTAGCGGGGCTTCACCGGCTTCTCGCCTGCACGGACGAGCTGCGCGCTGCGAGTGTAGTAATCGCTGTCGCCGGGATGGAGGGTGCGCTTCCAAGCGTCATCGGCGGGCTTGTCGAGGCGCCAGTCATTGCAGTCCCCACGAGTGTCGGCTATGGGACGTCGTTCGGCGGCGTTACGGCGCTTCTCGCCATGCTGAATTCGTGCGCGGCCGGGGTGAGTGTCGTGAACATCGACAACGGTTTCGGCGCAGGTTTCCTCGCAAGCCGCATCAACCACCTGAAGGGAGCGGAATGAAAACGCTCTACATAGACTGCCAGATGGGAGCCGCTGGCGACATGCTTTCCGCCGCGCTCCTCGAGCTTACGCCAGATCGGGACGCCGCGCTAGCAGAGCTCAACTCACTCGGAATCCCCGGCGTGGAGTTTGTTCGCGAGACGCTTGTAAAGTGCGGTATATCCGCCACGCATCTTTCCGTCCGCGTCCACGGCGAGGAGGAAGGCTCGCACCACCATCACCATCATGGGCATGAGCACCATCACGAGCACCATTCGCTTGCAGACATCCTCAAGCTCGTCGAAAGTCTCGCGCTCGGCGAGAAGGCCAAAGCCGACGTCGCAAAGGTTTACAAGGCGATTGCGGCGGCTGAGTCGCGTGCGCACGGGCGCCCCGTCGAGGAGATCCACTTTCACGAAGTCGGCGCGCTCGATGCGGTTGCCGACATCGCCGCATTCTGCCATTTGATGAACCGCCTTGCCCCGGATGAAGTAGTTGTCTCGCCGGTAAACGTCGGCTCGGGAACTGTCGAGTGCGCGCACGGGACGTTGAGCGTTCCCGCTCCAGCGACGGCATTTCTCCTTCAGGGCATGCCGTCGTATTCTGACGGTGAGATCGTTGGGGAGCTCTGCACGCCGACAGGTGCCGCGCTATTGAAGACTTTTGCCTCCTCGTTTGGCCCGCAGCCGCTTATGAAGTCCGAGGCGATTGGCTTTGGCGCGGGACGGAAGGACTTCCCTCGTGCAAACGTTGTCCGCGCGACGTTTGGCGAGAAGCTCGCGCCGCTCGCCGCTGACGGGACGATCTGCGAGCTCGATTTCAACGTGGACGACATGACGGGCGAGGAACTCGCGTTCGCGTCGGAGCGCATCTTCGCCGCAGGCGCGAAGGACGTGTCGTTCGTCCACATCGTGATGAAGAAGGGTCGGCCAGGGATCCTCGCGTGCGTGATGTGCATGGAGGAGGACAAGGCGAAAGTCGTTTCCGCGATATTCGCGAACACCTCCACTCTTGGCGTCCGCGAAAAGACATGCTTACGTTACACGCTCACGCGGAATATCGAGGAGGTGTCGCTTCCGGACGGCTCGATTGTCCGCCGCAAGGTCGCTTCTGGGCATGGCGTTAGCCGTGCGAAGTGGGAGGCCGACGATCTCGCCGCCTATGCGCGGCAGCGCGGCATTTCCCTCGCCGAGGCGGAATCAGAGGTTGAATGTGCGTTTGCCGCGTCTGGCGGCGAAGTGCAACGCTGAAGACAAAATAGTTCACATGAGGAAAGCAGTTAAAGCGTTCGCATATAAAGCGGGAGCGGTGCTTCTGTCTACCCTCACACTGTGTGCGCCCTGCGCCTTAGGCGCGGAGGCACAGAAAGGCGTGACGAAGGGTGAGTACCTCGACCTCATGGAGGCCGCAATCGGCGCGTACTCTGACGAGCACCTGGCGCAGTATCTCGCCGACGTGGAGAAGAACGGCGTGCAGGAGCACGGCTTCCCGCGCATTGCGGCAAACCTCGGAGTGCTTGTCGCCAGCGGACGTCTTCAGGGGAAGCGCGACATCTTTGCGCGCATGATGACGGCGTGCTGCCGCGACGCGAGGAAGGGCATGATGCCTCCGAAGAGCGGCGGAAACGAGTTCTCCGTCAAGGAACTGGCGATCGCGCTCGACGCCGTGGAAAAGGCCGGGTCGTTCGAGAAGTCCGTCATTTCCGCCTGGCGCGCCGATCTTTCCGCTATCGACGCCTGGCGCTCGTACACGTGCCATCCGCATCCGGGCGGAAAGGCCCAGAACTGGTGTGTGTTCGGCGCTGCGAGCGAGCAGACGCGCCGTGCCCTCGGGCTTGGCGGATGGGCGAAGTTCACTGAGCAGTACGTTGCCGACCAGATGCGCTGGTTCGACGCGAACGGAATGTACCGCGACCCCGGAGAGCCCGCTGTCTACGACTTCGTCACGCGGCTTCAGTACATGCAGATACTGCATTTCGGATACGACGGCGCGTCCCGTCCCGCACTGGAGGCGCTGCTCGAACGCTCGGCGGAACCGACACTCGCGATGCTCTCGGCGTGCGGAGAGATACCGTATGGCGGGCGTAGCAACCAGTTTCTCCACAACAACACTTTTTACGCGGCGGTCTGCGAATGGTATGCCGCACGGCGCCGCGCTGCAGGCGATGCAGCAGGAGCGGCGCGCTTCCGCCTCGCCGCGTGCCGCACGGTCGAC
>JAFYQC010000215.1 GCA_017547265.1 Kiritimatiellia bacterium
ATCCGCAAGCGTGGCTGATGAAGAGCGGCTTTGATCGCAAGACGCCTGTCGTGCGTATCGGCGTTGTGCAGACGGACGAGCGCGAGACATGGAACGACGTCAGCAGCGGTCAGCAGGCGCTGCGCGAGAATTGGAACCGCAAGCAGGGCGAGAAGGCGATCGTCTGGGTATTCTCGAACGCGCCGGAAGTCGAGCTTTTCCTGAACGGACGCTCACTCGGGAAGAAGAATGTTGCTTTGCCTCCGCAGGGCGACGCACCGTGGACGAGCGCGAATGGTGAGAAGATTCACGCTGCGTCCTTTGAAGTTGCGTGGGAGCCAGGCGAGCTTAAGGCCGTTGGGTCGAACGGGGTAGAGCATAAGATCCGCACGACGGGTCCGGCCGCTGGGCTTAAACTGAGGCGAGAAGAATGCGGAAAGCAACTTGTCTATGTATGGATAGAGGCGGTTGATGCCGAAGGTCTCGTTGTTCCCGACGCTACGACGGAAGTCAAGGTCGCGGTAGAGGGCGCGGGGCGGCTTCTTGCGCTTGACGACGGCGACCACTCTACGGATCTGCTTTTCAATGTCGATACGAAGAAGATGAAGGAAGGATATCTTCTTGCCATTATTCGCCGGACAGGGGACGGCGATATTGTCCTCTCGGCGAAAAAGCCGGGCGAGGGCTCTTCTTCCACGATTACCCTTTAGGGTAGTGTCAGGGGGTTGCGGGAATGGTATAATGGCGGCGCAAAGGAGGAAAAGCAATGACTCTGTTGACCGCAAGCATGATTATTCTCGCCGACATCTTCATGATGGGCGACTCGACTATGTGCGACTACAAGCCGGGGTCGTATCCGCAGGAAGGGTGGGGGCAGCGCCTTAGGACATTCACGAAGGACGGCGTTCAGGTCCACAACAGGGCGGTGGGCGGCATCAGCTCCAAGACGTTCATCGACTCTGGGCGGTGGCAGAAGGTGCTCGACGACATCAAGCCCGGCGATTACGCGATCATTGCGTTCGGCCACAATGACGCGACAAAGTCAAAGCCCCAGCGCTACTGCAACAAGGAAGACTACACGAAGAACATGACGCTCTTCATCGACGGCATCAGGGAGAAGGGCGCGACGCCTATCCTTGCGACGTCGATCATTCACATTGGCGGTGTGAGTGAGGATGGTGACGGCAAGGTGTCGGTTCGCGCTGATGCGGCCTCGCTCGGCCCCTATCTTGCCGCGACGCGCGAGCTTGCGGCTGCGAAGGATGTTCCGCTTCTCGACATCAACGCTGCCGCGAAGGATGCGTTTGTCAAGATGACGAAGAAGGAGATCGAGTCGCATTACATGGTGCTCGGGCCCGCTGAGAGCTGGTATGCGCTTAAGGGCAAGGCAGACCGCTGTCATCCGCGTGACAAGGGCGCGGACTTCTACGCTCGCACTGCGGTTGAGCTTGCAAAGACAAAGGCGCCGAAGCTTTTCGAGGACTGCTTCAAGGATCCTGCGGCCGTTCCGTTCGTCGCAACTCCCAAGCCGAAGGGGATAGATGAGGCATATCAGAAGCTTCTTGCGGAGGAAGCGGCGAAACTTGCCAACGGAACGAGCGACAAGTTCTATTCGTATTCGTACGACGAGCCGATGGAGATCGGGAACTACGATGTCACCGTCAATCTCGGGACGGGCAAGGGGCCTTGCGCCAACTATGTTAAGTTCATGGGTCGCCGCCTTGCCATTGATCGCACCGAAGTCAAGGCGGGAGAGACGAAGGCCGTCACTTTCACGGCGCGTGTTCCTGGCCCGTACACGACGCGCAGGGGTGACGAGAAATACAACAGGAGGCTTCTTCTTGAGATGTTCTCGAACGCGCCACAGTCGGACATGCCGGTCTTTGAGCCGCTTGTCGTGCCGAGTCCGACATCGCGGACGATCTATCTCTGTGGCGACTCCACCGTCACCGACCAGCGCAACGAGCCGTGGGGCAGTTGGGGGCAGATTCTCCCCGCTTTCGTGCGTCAGGGCTGGGCAGTCTCGAATTTCGCGCGCTCTGGCCTTGCGCTCAAGACATTCGAAGGTGAAGGTCGCCTCACGCGCATCCTCGAGCACCTCAAGAAGGACGACTGGGTAATAATCCAGTTCGGACACAACGACCAGAAGATCGAGGGCGAAGAGCCTGAAAACGGATACACGCGCCGCCTCAACGAGTGGATCGACAAGATTTCGGCGAAGGGCGCGTTCGTCGTTCTCGTTACGCCCGTGGAGCGCCGCCGGTTCGATGAGAAGACTGGTGAGCATCAGGGCAAGACACTTGCTGGTTATGCCGAGGCCGTCAAGGCCGTGGCTGCCGCGAGGAGCGTTCCTGTCATAGACCTCAACGACGCGAGCTACCGTATGCACGCCAAGATGGGCGCGAAGGGCTCTGCGAAGATTCAGTGCAACAACAAGGGCAAAATCGACAACACGCACCACAATGTCTACGGCGCGTACGAGATGGCTCGGATCATTGCAGCAGGGCTTGCCGAAATCCCGACTGTCAAGGACGCGATACGCGATAACTACCGCTCGTTCAATCCTGAGAACCCGGATGACGATCCTCGGATCCCACCGAGCGGCAAGACCGACTACACGAAACCGGAAGGATCGTGACATTGCTCGCCGCCGCCATAGCGTTTCTTGTGGCAGCGAATACGGTGTTCCCGCAGCCGGCCACCGCGTACGACTTCTCGAAGCTGAAGCGAGAGAAGCTTGGGCGCGGTGTTGTCGCCTTTAGAAGCGGCGAGCGGGAGGCGGTCGTCTCGTGGCGGTATAGGATGGAGGATCCGGCGGATCTTGCTTTCAATGTTTATCGCGGCTCGACGCGGCTTAATGAGAGTCCGCTTGCGGGAGCGACATTCTTCAAAGACGAGTCGTTTGATCCAGCGAAGGGGGCGGTGTATTCCGTCAAGCCCGTTTTGCGAGGACGCGAATCGAAAAATACTGCGCGCGCTTGGCGCGTTCCGGCGAATGCGCCTGTTGGATATATCCCGCTCAAGGTCGAGCCGCCGCCAGCGTGGAAGAATCCCGACGAACCGGAGCGCGATCCGTATCCCTATCGCGCCAACGACTGTTCTGTCGGCGACTTGAACGGTGACGGCGAGATGGAACTTGTGATCAAGTGGGATGCGCTCGGCAAAGACAACGCGCATTTCGGGCGCACCGCACCTGTCTTTTACGACGGCTACGACATGTCGACGCAGAAGCGCCTTTGGCGCATTACGCCTGGCAAGAATGTGCGATCGGGGCCACACTATGACGAGTTCGTTGTGTTTGATCTCGATATCGACGGCATTGCCGAGATTGCGATGAGGACTTCGGATGGCGCGGTCGATGGAGTAGGCAAGATACTCGGCGATCAGAATGCAGATTATGTCGACAAGGATGGGCAGATACGCACGGCGCCAGAGTTTTTGACTGTGTTTTCGGGGCGCGATGGACGCGTGCTCACGAGCGTTCCATATGATCCTGCGTTTGGATCTGCGACCGAATGGTCAAGCGTGAAGCGCGACAGTACCAACCGTGGTTTTAGGTTCCTGTCTTGCGTCGCCTATCTTGACGGCGTGCATCCGTCGCTCGTAATGTGCCGTGGATACTATGACAGGAGTGTCCTTACCGCATGGGACTGGAATGGCAAGACGCTTTCGCGTCGCTGGCAGTTTGACAGCTGGAAAGAGCCGTGGAAGTCGGCAGGGTATTCGGGCCAGGGTAATCATAATCTACGCGTCGCCGATGTCGACTTCGATGGAAAGGACGAGATCATCTATGGGCAGATGGCTGTCGACGATGACGGCAAGGGACTTTACACGACGCGGCTTGGGCATGGTGACGCGATTAACCTGATTCAGCTAACACCTGAAACGCGCGGGCTTCAGGTATGGACATGCCTTGAGGCGGGAGATCACGGACTTTGCCTTCGCGATGCGGGGACTGGCAAGATACTTCATCGGGCAACCTCCTTCCGCGATACGCCGCGAGCAGTGGCGGGCGACATTGATCCGTCTCTCCCGGGGACGGAAATCTGGGGCCCGTGGCTTGAGGGTTTCTATTCGGCGGATCTCGTTCGGCAGAGCAATCCACGCAAGGGGCATGGGCCAGGGTATTCCTTCCTCGTCTGGTGGAGGGGAGACATGGTGAGGAGTGCGCTTGGCGGCAACAGGATCAGCGGCTACAACGCGCGGAAGGGCCGCAACTGGACCATCCGCGAGCTGGAGGGTGGATGCTCCAACAATGGCTCGAAGGACAGCCCGTGCTTTTCCGGCGACATCCTCGGCGACTGGCGCGAGGAGGTTGTTCTTCGCAATGCGGAAGATGCCAAGGAGCTTCGACTCTACGTGAGTGACATCTCGACCGATTATCGGTTCTGGACATTCCTCCAGGATCCTCCGTATCGGATTTCGCTTGCGACTGAGAATGTCGGTTACAACCAGCCGCCGCAGCCGGGCTTCTACTTTGGCCCCGACCTCAAGGGCCACGGAATCGTGTTTAGGGGAATGAAGTTGCCGTAGACGGCTAGTTTCCCCCACTCTACACGATGGGGTAGGGTCGGGTTGGTGCTGATTTGGTAAAATAGAGGCATGAGGAAACATGTCTCTTCCATTTTGGTCTTTGTCGTGTTGTGCTGCGTGTGCGCAGGTTCGGCTCTTGCTGCCCATGGTGGCGCGTGGCCGTTGCAGACGATGATTAACGAGATTGCTGCGAAGGGCGGCGGCACGCTTGTCCTGACTGCGGGCGTGTATCGCACTGGCGCGATCTTCTTCAAGCCAGGCGTCAATTTGCATCTCGAAAAGGGCGCGACGATCATTGGCGTGGACGATGCCGAGGGCTATCCGATGCGCGAGACGCGCATCGAGGGCGAGACTTGCCAGTATTACCCTGCGCTCGTCAATGCCGATGGATGCGACGGCTTCAAGATTTCTGGCGAGGGTGTG
>JAFYQC010000216.1 GCA_017547265.1 Kiritimatiellia bacterium
CACCAATGGGGTCTGTCCCTCTGACACTAATCTCTAGTACCTGGCTCTAGAACGGTACAGCTAGCATCTTGGAGGGCTGGGTGGGCGGCTCGCCAGGCAGCTGCAAGTCTCTTAGCTTCATCCAAGTCGCGTCCTTGGAAGATCATGGAGCCAGCTAGAGCATTGGTCTCGCGGTCAACATATGTCACTTCTATCTTGCACATGGCTCAATTGCAAATTCAATAAATCTCACAGCCGCAGGTTTTCATCTCATCGGCATACGGCAGGCAGCGTTCATCTATTTTCATGGCGTGAATTATACCAAATCGCCGCGCGCGCTGCCTCAACTTTCGATGCTTAGCGCATGCTTCGGGCAGCGCGCGACGCAGCGTCGGCAAAGAAGGCAGTCCGCATTGCGGAAAACGCCGTCCTTCGCATCTCCAGGCGGAGAAAAGCCGAACGGACACGCCTTTGAGCAGAGCCCGCATCTAACGCAGCTGTCCGCGACGCGGATGCCGCTCTTTCCGGGGTTGATCATCTTGTATATCTTGCCCATCGGACAGACCGCGCACCAGAAATACCGGTTGAAGACAAGCCATCCGACAAGCCCGACGGCCGTCGTCGCGACAATCATCACATAGAACAGGAGACCCCATTCGCGAATCGACGCCGGACGCATAATGGCGTAGAGCACGCCTACAAGCGCGACCATGACGAAAAGCGACGTCTTCTTCGACAGAAGCGCAGAAGGAATCTTCCGCCCCGTGTCCGGCAGGAACGAATAGAACGCTCCCCTCGGACAGAAATTGCCGCATCCATGTCGTCCGCCGTGGCGAAAAGCCCCGACAAGGCCAATCGCCACGTTCAAGAAAAGGCAGTATGCAAGATACGGATAGCGCCAGCCGAACGCCAGCACAATCACGAACAGCATCGCCTCTACGACACGCTTAGCGCCAATCTTACCATGCTCTTTCATGCGACATATTATACCAAACCGCCGTGAGCGTTGCTCAATCCGCCGCGCCGCTACTCCACCACTCAAGCTTCACCAATGGGGACCCTGACCCCGCGCGGTTCATAAAGCAGTCCTACAGGCTCGAGCACATGAGGCTCCTCGACTACCAGCGGCTGAAGAACATGGCCGCGCTCGTGGTGGCTGTGGCGTATTTCGCGGCGGCGTGGCTCGGCAAGAAGGTCAAGCTGGATGCGCTCGCCAAGCACGTCGCCAAGGTGTCGCGCAGGATGTTCGAGGTGCCGGAGTTCTTCTACTATGCAATAGCCGACGGCCTCAGGTGGCTCTTCGTGCGGCACGGCAGGTGGCGCGGCTGGAACTGTCCGCGCGAGGAATCCGGTGACTTGCAGATGGAGTTCGAGCTCCTGACGGGGTGATTCCGCGCCGGCAACGGCGAGAATCTCGGCGGCAAGCCCTTCGAAGCCCGCGAAACCGCGCGAGGCTCTCCATGGGCTCGACAGCATTTTCCAAAGGTGGGGATATTCCAGCACTTCCACGCCCATTGACAAAGTGCATGCAGTTGTGATATAATGCAGACGTTTTGTTATTGGAGGATAAATGCCTGACACCAAATCCATGAAGACCTTCAATGGCGCGTTCTCGCTTGCAGACGCAGCAGAACGCGGCATTGCGCGAGCACAACTTGCCGCATGGACAAAAGACGGCAAGGTGGAGCGCGTTGCACGAGGCATATACAGGATTCCCAGCTGCCCTCGTACCACAATCCCCGAAATCGAGGTGCTGATAAAGCGCGGAACGCACTTCACCGTCGCGCTGCTGTCCGCCCTGCAACTACACGGCTTCACAACGGCGCTACCGTCCTCAATATGGATTGCCCTTCCACGCGGCGGCAGAACGCCTACGGTCGATTTCCCGCTTGAGGTATCATTCCTCTCGGGAGAGTCGTGGACACACGGCGTAACGCACGTCATGGTGGACGATCTGAAAGTTCCAATATTTTCTCCCGCAAAGACGGTTGCCGATCTTTTCAAGTTCAGGAACAAGACTGGCATTGACCTTGCGGTAGAGGCGCTACGTGAGGGTCTGCGCAAACGGAAATTCGACATTGACGAACTAATGGCGGCGGCAACGGCAGACCGCGTAGCAAACGTCATTGCTCCATATGTGGAGGCCATGCCATGAAAGACGTCGCTGAATCTGTCCTTTCCCGCCTTCTGAACATTGCGAAAGCCAACGGTCTCGTATATAACGAACTGCTCATGCGATACGTTCTTGAACGAATATTCTATCGCGTAGGCAAGTCCAGGTATTCCGGCAAGTTCATCCTCAAGGGAGGGAATCTGTTCGCATGCTGGCAGGGCGGCTTCGATTTCAGGCCCACGATGGATGCAGACATGCTGTACAGAGGCGTCGGAACGCCGGAACAGCTTAAAGCCGTATTCACTGAAATATGTACTGCCCCGGCTCCTGATGACGGACTTCGGATAGATGTCGCATCCATGACCGCAGAGCGCATACTTGAAGACGCGGAGTATGGCGGCGTAAGGCTTTCCTTCAATGCGCACATAGGAAAAAGCAGGACACAAGTGCAAATAGACATCGGGGTGGGCGATGCCGTCACGCCAACGGCGAAAATGGCCGACTATCCGACGCTCCTTGAATTTCCTGCACCTCGTATGCGCATATACCCGCCGGAAACGGTGATAGCCGAGAAATTCGAAACTCTTGTCAGGCGCGGAATGCTCAATAGCCGCATGAAGGATTTCTATGACATCTGGAAACTCAAATCGTTGTTTGACTACGACATTGATGTCCTTGGCAGGGCGATAGCCCGAACCTTCGAGCGCAGAAAGCGTCCGATTCCAACTGAATGCCCGATCGCCCTGACCGAAAGATTCTGGAGCGATCCTGGCAAGCAGAAACAATGGCAAGCGTTCCTGCGAAAATCGCGGCTTGATGTCGGTAATCGAACTCTGCGCGATATAGTCCATGAGATTTCAGACTTTCTAACGCCGGTCGTAAATAGACTTAATGTATAAAGCGTTATTTGTCCCCTCTATGCGAGAAACAAGCCGCCGCCTTCGCTTTCCCTTCCACTACTATGACATTTCGCTCCTAAATTTGCGGGGTTCGCCCCCTCCACAAGTCTCGTTCCACGGCTAAGACTTTTAGCGCGTTTAGTGCATGTCGTTGCGTTCACAACCATTTTACCAAACGAATCTTAAATCTAACCTTAGATCGTAAAAAAGTTTTTGCTTTCCATTTTTACTCTTGGAAATTGGCTGGTTATGAAGCCATGGACTATTCCGCGTCGAGGTAGTATTTCGCG
>JAFYQC010000217.1 GCA_017547265.1 Kiritimatiellia bacterium
ACGCTCGAATTTTTGTGTGCCTATATTTATGGGGGCATTCCCCATAGAGAAAGGACACACAAATGAACTACGGATACATTCGCGTAAGCACCGATAAACAATCGGTTGAAAACCAGCGTTTCGAGATTTCCCGCTTCTGTGAAAAGGAGGGGATTGCAATCGATTGCTGGATTGATGAAACAATCTCCGGCACGAAGGAGCCGGAAAAGCGAAAGCTCGGCAAGTTCCTCAAGAAGATGCACAAGGGCGACATTCTCGTTTGCGCGGAACTCTCCCGCCTCGGACGCAGTCTCTTGATGATCATGGCGATTCTCAACGATTGTCTCAACCGTGAGGCACAAGTCTGGACTATAAAGGACAACTACCGTCTTGGTTCAGACATCTCATCGAAGGTACTGGCGTTCGCCTTTGGCCTTTCAGCTGAAATCGAGCGCAATCTCATTTCACAACGTACAAAAGAGGCACTTGCCCGCAAACGTGCCGAAGGTGTTGTGCTTGGGCATCCAAAGGGGCGCAAGAACACGCATAACAAACTCACAGGCCACGAAGAGGATGTCATCATCATGCGTCGAAACGGTCTCTCTTATCCGACTATTGCAAAATGCTTCAAAGTCCATCCCGTAACCATCAGTCGATTCTTCAAAGATAGCAAGATAGTTACTTGATCAACCAATCTTCGGCCGCGCTTTCGCTACCATCTGCGCCTGACGGGTGATAGAGAATGTTGTGGGGCGATTGTCGCCCCGCAAGGAAGGAGTATTCAATGCAACGCCAAATCGATTGCTATGGGTTTGAAGCGACAAGCGAGCATTTCCAGAGACGGAAGCTCGAAGCCTACCTCGTGAAGAACGACGGAGACATCATCTACGAATGCTTCGGCAACGGCGATCCGCGTCCGATACACAGAATCGACCACGACCCGGAAAATGCGCCCGCGCCGGAGGCGTCGGGTTGCCCGAGCGACGAAGTCGCGAGCCCGGAGGGCCGCGTGCTGTCGGGCTTCAGGACAAGCCCTCGGCGGTCAGGCGCAAGATTCGTCTCGTTGGCGATAAAGTCCGCCTCGCTCATCCCCAAGTGCGCGGCGATCCGAGCCGTGTCACCGTCTCTCAGCCGGACTATGCCCTCAATACGGCAGCACGCGCCGCATTGACGACAGATAAAATTGGAAAGCTCCGTCATCAGCGGTCGGTGTGGATTTCCGCGGGATTCCACTTGTCCTTGGCCGGAGGATTCTCCGCGGGATAGCCGAGCGGAATCACGTTGAGCGGCATGCAGCCCTCGGGGACGTTTTCGGTCTCCCCGCGACCAGCTAACGCAACCGCGGCAATCGCGGTAGCAACGACAAACTTCACATAGAACCTCATGCTTGGCCTCCCTGTTCCATAGTATAGCAAATCGGCCCTCAAGTTTTTAGCCTAAGCGTCGCCGTTGAAACGATGGTGGAGGTGAGGGGCGAAAAACTAACCCTCCCTATTTTTACTTTTTCGCTCCCTATTTTTAGCATCGGTTATTTTTCTTATCTTCATCTGTGCGTTATAATAAGCCATATTTGTGTTATTTTGCATAATTCCTACACTTTGACAGATGGCAATAGTGAAAAATAACCCTCCCTATTCTTGTTTCAAAAATAGGGAAAATAGATTTTTAGGCTTCAGATAACTTTCCAATGACCGCCTTTGTCAGGACCGACGCGGCGGATTTGCTTGGCGTCTTTCAGTATTTCGTGCGTCGTACCCATTCTCTTTCCACTGCAAAACTTTTATGTTTGCCTATATAAACTTTGACATCGCATATTTATCCTTTGTATGATTATTGATTTTCTGCAATGGATAAGATATAATACTCAAGAAATTCAAATCAAAAAGCGATTAGTCATGGCATTGAGCTACAAGAAACTCTGGAAGTTGCTAATAGACCGCGACATGACGCGCTCCGACTTGCATGTCATGACGGGCGTGTCTGCCGCCACATTAGCCAAAATGACCAAGGGTAAATGCATCTCATCGTCTGTCATTGATCGTATTTGCACATCGTTGAAATGCGATGTCGGCGACATCATGGAAGTAGTGTCAGACAAGAATACGGAGGGAGTTCCATGAAAAGCCGTATATTCATATCAAGTGTTCAACGCGAGTTTGCGAAAGAACGCAGAGGAACCCTCATAAGCACACTTCCGTTCGATTGTTCAAATTCCGCCAATGTCCAACTGAAGGATCTTTCCATATCCAAGATGCGCCAATTCGTCAGAGAAGCGCGTATTGAGCGCAAATGGAATGTCCCCGCGAACGCAACACCTGCCAAGATCCTCGAAGCGTTGCGTTTGGTTGATGACAATGGCCGCATTCTCAATCCGGCGGCGTTGCTGTTCGGGAAAGACCCGCAACGCTTCTTCCCGGCTTCCTGTATCAAGTGTGCGTGGTTTCTGGGCAATCGTGTTGAAAAACCGATGGCCGACCATCAGATATACACCGGCGACATCTTCAAGATGGTTGATGACGCGACCTTCTTTGTCATGTCGCACATCAGCAATCAAATCGGCCCGCACGACGCGGCAGACAGCGCGGCGGCGACGTCGCGGTTTGAACTTCCCGAGCCGGCTGTGCGAGAGGCGATAGTCAATGCGGTATGCCATCGCGACTACGCGAGCGCGGCAAGCGTTCAGGTGATGTTGTTCAAGGATCGACTTGAAATATGGAGTCCAGGACCGCTTCCGAAGGGCATGACGCTTGCGAAGATGTACAAGCGGCACAAGTCCTATCCGGCCAATCCCCTCCTTGCGTACGCGATGTTCCTGCGCAAGTACGTAGAGCAGACAGGCACGGGCACTGGCGACATCATTGCCCGATGCCGCGAATGGGGACTTTCCGATCCCCAATGGCAGGTCGAAGACGGTGACGATTTCGTCATGGTCATGCCGCGTCCGCAAAGTTCGGTTAAGAGTTCGGTTAGGGCTGTGGATAGGACTGTGGTTAGGACTGTGGTTAGGACTGCGGATTGGAGTGTGGATAAGGCAGCGGACGGCTCAACTAATGAACGCATACTGAATCTTCTCGCAACGAATCCTCGGGCGACTCAAGAGGAACTTGCAAGAATTCTTGGCCTTTCCGTTCGTGGCATTGAATATGCTATCGGGACGTTGAAGAAAGCCAAACGGATCAGAAAAGTCGGCGGCAAACGCTTCGGCCATTGGGAAGTGGCGGAATGAAAGAAATGGAGGAGATTCCTTATGGCAATAAAGAAAAATGAACTCTACGGGTCTCTGTGGGCAAGTTGCGATAAGTTGCGTGGCGGAATGGATGCCTCGCAGTACAAGGACTACATCCTGACATTGCTTTTCGTCAAGTACGTGTCAGACAAATTCAAAGACGAGCCATATGCGGACATCACTGTTCCAGAGGGTGGCAGTTTTGATGACCTTGTTAAACTTTGCGACTCGAAGAATATTGGCGAGGACATGGACAAGGTTGTTGCCAGATTAGCAGAAGAGAACGATCTGCGCGGTGTAATCGATAACGCCAAATTCAATGACGAAACAAAAATCGGCAAAGGCGAAGAGATGGTTGACAAGCTTACCGGGCTAATCAACATCTTCCGTCGGCCTGAACTTGACTTTTCGCAAAACAGGGCAGATGGCGACGATCTCATAGGGGATGCCTACGAATTTCTGATGCGTAAGTTTGCAACGGAGAGTGGAAAATCAAAGGGGCAATTCTATACGCCCGCCGAAGTTTCGCGCATCTTGGCAAAAGTAATCGGAATAGCCGACGAGACTGACAACAACGCAACGGTCTATGATCCGGCTTGCGGTTCCGGGTCTCTTTTGATCCGTGCTTTGGACGAGGTCGCTTTCCCTTTGGCGGGATATGGACAGGAGAAGGATGTTACAACCGCCGGTCTCGCCAAGATGAACACGGTTCTTCACAACCGTTCTACTACGACGATAAAATCTGGCAACACGTTTTCGTTCCCCCAATATTTCGAGGATGGTTCCGACAATACGGTTTTGAAGCGTTTTGATTACATTGTCGCAAATCCCCCGTTCTCCACAAAGAACTGGACGGACGGACTCAAGGAATATGGTCGCTTTGATGCATATTCCGCCAGGCCGCCGGAAAAGAATGGTGACTACGCTTGGCTTCTTCACATTCTCAAGTCGCTCAAATCCACGGGCAAGGCTGCTGTAATTCTTCCTCACGGAGTGCTTTTCAGAGGCAATGCCGAGGAAACGATCCGGCGCGAAATTGTTGACAAAGGATATATCAAGGCAATCATCAGCCTGCCGTCAAACCTTTTTTACGGGACGGGCATCCCCGCTTGCATCATCGTGCTAGACAAGGAGACGGCATCAAAGCGAGACGGCATCCTGATGATTGACGCGAGTCGTGGATTCATGAAAGACGGCGACAAAAACCGTCTGCGCGAACAGGACATCTACAAAATCGTCAAAGTATTCAATGACGGCATCCGGCTCAAATGCGAGTACGAAAATGCCCCGGACTACGATTCCAGATTCGCCCGTTACGTCCCGATGCGGGAAATCTGCGAAGCGAACGGCTACAACTTGAACATCCCCAGATATATCGACGGCAAGCCGCCGGAAGACATACACGACATAGAAGCGCATTTGAAAGGCGGCATACCAGCTGCTGACATTGATGCCTTGTCTGTCTATTGGCTTGTTTTCGGGCGTCTTCGCGAAACGCTTTTCTCCATTGCGCGGCCAGGATATCTCAAGTTGAATGTTGCGGAGGAAGAAATACAAAACACCGTCTATTCTGATTCGGAATTCCGTGGCTACGCCGCCCATATTGATTCCTCTTTCAACGAATGGAAGGGATTGGTCGATGCTCGACTCCGCTCAATATCGGTGGGTGTGTCGCCAAAGGAGTTGATAGCGTCCATCGCAAAATTTCTGTTTGAGACTTTCACGAAAATCAAACTCATCGACCGTTACGACGTGTACCAAGTCTTGTTGTCTTACTGGCGCGATGTTATGGCCGACGATGTCTATGTCATAACAGCCGACGGATACGAGGCGGCGCGAGAACTCGAATGCGAATATGTAGTCAGAAAAGGAGTGGCTACGGACAAGTTGAAGAGTTGGGAAGGTAAGCTCATTCCGAAAAGGATTGTCGTCGAAGCTTTTTTTGCGTCCGAGGCCAAGGCTATTGAACAAGCGGAGGCGGTGTTGGAGGGAAAAGAATCTCGGCTTGCAGAAATCATCGAAAATGCGCCGGATGATGCTGCAATCAGGGAAATCGCCGGTGACGATGGCAAAGTCGGCAAACGCGATCTCGTGGCGAAGATTGCCGAGATTGAGCAGAGCATTGATTCGCCGGAAATACGCAATGCGAACGCATTGCTGGATTTGTGTGCTTCCAAAGCAGGAAAGAAACTCTTGCAGAAATTCATGGAAGAACATCCGGAGCTTTTAGGGGCGAAGAACGACAAGGGAAATATCACTGTCACTTCCGTGCGCCAATTTATCGCTTCGCTCCGCAAGTCGACTCCGCCGGCCGAAATATACAGGGAGGACTACGATATTCTCATCGCATACGAGAAGCTTTCCGCCGAAATCGAAGAGCAAGACGAACTCGTATCCAATCTAAAATCGGAACTCGACAAAACGGTACGCGAACGTTATCAAGTGCTTACTGTCGATGAGATTAAGGAACTGCTCGTAAACCGCAAGTGGTATTTCTCAATATTCGACGGAATTGATTCGTTGTACACGGCCATTTCTCACCGGCTCACAGACCGCATCAAGGAGCTGTCCGCCCGTTACGCCGACACTTTGCCAGAATTGCAGGCCAAGCTCCGCGCAAGCGAATCAGAGGCAAGCGAACATCTCAAGGGAATGGGGTTCTCATGGTAAACGGTGAGTATCCGAAATACACGCCGTCCAAGGTCGGCAAACCCGAAATCGTCACGCAGAAGCGCGTGATAAAACTGTTCGCATCGCCGGATGCCCTTGACTACCGTTATATCGGGAACCTGCACGACAGCAAAAACAGAAATATCGACACACAGACTTTGTTTGCATGGCTGACAGGTAATGGATATTCGCGTGAAGCGGCGAGTTTGGCCGTCGCGGAACTTGAAGGAGCCGCAACCAACCTTCAACACGGACTTTACGCGGCAAATGAAAACGTCTATTCGTTATTGAAGTATGGCGTAAAGGTTCGAGACGGAGAGCATGGCGACATCAAGACTGTGTATTTCATAGATTGGGATGACCCTTCTGCAAACATGTTCGAGATAGCGGAGGAAGTCACGATCGTCGAAAAGTGCGAGAAGCGCCCTGATCTCGTCGTCTACGTCAATGGAATCGCAGTCGCCGTAATTGAGCTGAAACGAAGTTCCGTATCTGTCTCGTTCGGCATCCGCCAGAACATCACCAATCAAGACGGACATTACATCGAACCGTTCTTTTCGACCATCCAGCTTTGCATGGCCGGAAATGACAGCGAAGGATTGCGCTACGGCACAATCAAGACTCCTGAACGATTCTATACCGAATGGAAGAGCGATGGTTTTTCAGACTATCCTGAAGAGCGCAACGAAAACGATGTGCGCATAGACGCCATCGCCGCCACTATGGGGAGCAAACTCGACGCCTCGCTCTATTCGATGTGCGACAAGTGGCGGTTTCTGAACATCTTGCACAACTTCATCATTTTTGACAAGGGTGCAAAGAAGATATGCCGTTACAATCAGTATTACGGGATAATGCGGGCGCAGAAACGACTGACCGCACGGCAGAATGGCATCCTGTGGCATACGCAGGGCAGCGGCAAGACGCTCACTATGGTGTGGCTCTCAAAGTGGATTCGCGCAAATCTGCCAAAGTCTCGCGTTCTCATTGTCACTGACCGGGACGAACTCGACGAACAGATAGAGCGCAACTTTAGAGGGGTGAACGAGAACATAGTCCGGACAAAAAGCTGTGCCGATCTGCTTCAACGGTTGAACGCATATGACGACCGTCTTATGTGTTCGCTCATCATGAAGTTCGGGCGACGAGGCGGTGAAGCCACGGAAAAAGACCTCGACCGTTATGCGGAGGAACTGCTCAAGAACCTTCCGAGTGGCTTTTGCGTGAAGGACGACATCTATGTGTTTGTCGATGAATGCCATCGCACCCAATCCGGCAAACTGCATCGTGCGATGCGCACCATTATGCCGAATGCCGTGTTCATCGGCTTTACGGGTACGCCGCTCTTAAAGAAGGACAAGCCGACGAGCCTTGAGGTGTTCGGACGCTATATCCACACCTACAAATACAACGAGGCCGTGGCGGATCGTGTCGTTCTCGACCTCCGCTACGAGGCGCGTGACATCCCGCAGTCAGTAACCGAACAGGAGAAAATCGACTCATGGTTCGAGGTCAAGACCGCAGGACTGACAAAACAGGCGCGGGCGAAGCTCAAGCAACGCTGGGCGAATCTTCAGGCGCTCTTCAGTTCGAAAGACCGTCTCGCGAAGATTGTGGCTGACATTCAATACGACTTCTCAATGCGAGACCGTCTCGCCAATGGAAACGGCAACGCCATCCTTATTGCCGATTCCATCTATTCGGCCTGCCGGTATTATGAACTGTTCATCACAAGCGGCTTTACCAAGTGCGCCGTAATCTCGTCATATAATCCCGACTATGGCGAGATTACAACCTCATCGACAACTGACGAGGCGTCCACGGAAGCGAGGCTCAAATACGAGATTTACCTTAAGATGGTCGGCATCGACCCTGCCGACAAGGCGAACCTCGAAAAGAAGGTCGAGGATTTCGAGAAAGAGGCCAAGCGCAAGTTCATCAAAGAGCCGGCGAACATGAAGTTGCTTATCGTGGTCAACAAGCTTCTTACCGGCTTCGACGCGCCGCCGTGTACATACCTTTATATTGACAGAAAAATACACGACCTCGACCTGTTCCAGGCCGTCTGCCGCGTGAATCGGCTTGACGATGTGAACGAAAAGCCGTTTGGCTTCGTGGTTGACTATATGCAGCTCTTCGGAGACTTGAGCGATGCGTTGACCAAATACACGACAGAGGCGTTTGCGGGCTTTTCCGAGGAGGATGTCGCCGGGCTTCTCAAGAATCGCAAGGGAGAGAGCCGCCGCCATTTCCATGAGATTCTGGAGCGGCTGGATGAATTGTGCGAGGGCGTAGAGCCGCCCGGAGGCGAAATCGAGTATCAACGATATTTTTGCGGCAATGGAACCGGTGAGGACGACCAGACGATTCTTGCGCAATCCCGCGAACGGCTTTATCTCCTTGCGAACCAGCTCATCAGGGCATTTGCCGACTACAAGCCTTACATGGAGGAACTGGGTGTAGCCAAAGATGAACGTGAGGATGCGGAAAGGCGCGTCAGGGAATATACGCTTCTGAAAGACGTAATTGGGCGAGCCAGCGGCGACTTCATCGATCTTAAGTCCTACGAGCCGGACATGAGATATCTGATTGACACCTATATCGAGGCATCCCCAGGAGAGAAGCTTGGCGGCACGGACAATCTCACGCTTATGGACTTTATCATTGCGCAGCAGAAGCGCATTGACGGCATGGAGGATTCGTGGGAAGTCCGAGAACCGCCGGGGTTTTACGACGGGAAGCCAATCTTAAGCGAAGAAGATAAGAAAAAGTCGGGCATTGCCGAGGGTATCGAGAACAATCTGCGCAAAAAGATTGTCGAGAAACGCGTTCTCAATCCGAAGTATTTCGACCGTCTCTCCGAAATTCTTGCCGAACTTGTCGAGGAGCGGCGACAGGGCGCGGAAAGCTACCGTGAACTCTTGAAGAAGTATGTCGCACTTGCCGAGAAAGTTTCAGACCCTGGCACGGATATAGAGCACTACCCCGCAACCATCCGCAATTCCGCCGCGCTTCGCGCCATGTACGACTTCACTGACGGTGACGAAACGCTTGCCCAAGATCTTCATTCCGCCGTTCTGAAAAGCCGGATGGCAGATTGGCGCAACGATCCGGTGAAAGAAAAGCAGATAAAGCGCGAACTTTACCACGTGTTCAAGGACGTGGCGAAAGTAGAGGCGTTGTTCCCGATAGTGGTGGAACAGAGGGAGTACTGATGCAGATTGGCGGTATAGCGGTTTCGATTGCGCGTAAGGACATCAAGAACCTTCATCTCTACGTGAAGCCCCCGGCTGGACGCGTTGAGGTCTCCGCGCCTCGTGCCATAGCCGACTCGGCCATTGCAATTTTCGTGCGAATGCATCTTGGTTGGATTCGGCGCAAACGGGCGGAGCTTGCCTCCCAGCCGCGCCAGACCAAGCGCGAGTTCGTTTCCGGCGAAACGCTCTACTTTTTCGGACGCCAGTATTTTCTTCAGGTCGATTATTCGGAGCATGGCAACGCGCTTGTGCTTTCCGGCAACACCGCCGTATTGAAGGTTCGCAAAAGCAGCACGGCGAAACAACGCGAACGCTATGTGACTGAATGGTATCGCATTCGACTCGCTTCAGAGGTGGAACGTCTCATGCCGAAGTGGGAAATGACTACCGGCTTGAAGTGCGTCGATTGGAAGATCAAGAATATGACCACGCGCTGGGGATCCTGCAACGTCGCGAAAGGCCGCATCTGGCTGAATCTCCAGCTCGCCAAGAAGCCGCTTCGAGCGTTGGAATATGTTATCCTACATGAACTCTGCCACCTAAAGGAGAAGAATCACGGGCAGGCGTTCAAGGCGATGATGGATTCTTTCATGCCCAACTGGAGGGAAGTGCGCAAAGAACTCAATGACCAGATTCTTGACTACATCGGTGAAGCTTCGGCAGATGAACAACCAGTAAAAAGGATGTCCTGACATGGCAAAGAAGAACGGCAAGGGCAAATGGGATTTGGAACCGCAGAAGTCGTCTGCGGCTCAGTTCCTCACATACATCGCTTCAACTGGCGCGGGCGGCGAGAAGTACGAAATCCGCTACGAGGATGAGAACATCTGGATGAGCCAGAAGATGCTCGCGGCGGTGTACGGCGTGGATTTGCGCACCATAAGCTATCATATTACAAAAATATTCAAGGACGCTGAGCTTGATGAGAAAGCAGTTATCCAAAAATATTGGATAACTGCCGATGACGGCAAGAACTACCGCGTCAACCACTACAATTTGCAAGTTATCATCGCCCTCGGCTTCAAGATTGACAATGAACGGGCGATAGCGTTCCGTAAGTGGGCAAACCAGATTGTATCAGAATACACAATCAAGGGTTGGGTAATGGACGTGCCGCGTCTAAAGGATGGTTCGCCGATTACGGACGAGTATTTTGAGCATCAACTTGAACGCATCCGCGAAATCCGCCTCAGCGAGCGGAAGTTCTACCAGAAGGTAACTGATCTTTACGCCACGGCAATTGACTATGACAAGTCTTCCAATTTGACACGTGTTTTCTATGCGACCGTCCAAAACCGAATGCATTGCGCCGTTCATGGTCACACTGCGGCAGAAATCCTCTACACGCGAGCTGATTCGGAGAAGGAACACATGGGCCTGACAAATTGGGATGACGGACCGGACGGGAAGATCAAGAAATCTGATGTTGTCATAGCCAAGAACTATCTAACGGACGAAGAGCTTGGTATTCTCAAGCGTATGGTCAATGCGTTTCTTGAATACGCCGAGACGCAGACCTTGCGGAAGATTCCCCTTACGATGGAGGACTGGAAAACCCGCCTTGACAAGTTTCTGGAATTGTTCGATCAGCATGCGCCAAAATATGCCGGTGATCCGGTGAGCGCCTATCAGGCGCAGTTGTACGCTGAATCCGAGTTCGAGAAATACCGTGTTGTACAAGACCGTCTCTTCATGAGCGACTATGACCGCTACTTGCTGGCGTTGGAAGAGGAAATCAAGAAGGATAAAGGCGACAAGAACGATAAGGAGGGTAAAAAAGGATGAGTTCCTCCAACAACAATAAAACGAGCGTATTTCTGGACGGCCATATCGACCGCTCAAACTGGAAGCGCGTCAAGCTGGGGGATGTGCTATCTTTGGCGGATGGTGATTGGATAGAAAGCAAAG